>JAISQR010000317.1 GCA_031274035.1 Treponema sp.
GTTTATGCGAAAATTCACTAAAGTCCCACAGGCTCCCAGAAGAAGGCGCTTCGCGCATAAAACGGTATAAATATTCATATTTATGAATATTTATACCTTGCAAACTCCGAAAGCATGCCCATTGATCGGGATTTTTTGCATGAAGGTGTGCCAAAGGCACACTGCGCAAAAAATCCACAAGTGCAATCGGACACGAAGTGTCCGCGGCTGCTAGCGAAGTCTGTACCGGCGGCAGTACAAAGACAGAGCGCCGCAACACAATCTTCTATGAATATAAATTGCTATGCCTCCGCAAGAAAAGCCGTAAAGCCCCGGTATGCGGTGTAAAGATCGATTTTGCTGATCACCTCGAAGGGGGAATGCATGGAGAGCACCGGAATGCCGCAGTCCAGAACATCGACGCCGAGTCTGGCCGCGAATTGGGCTATGGTGCCGCCGCCGCCCGCGTTCACCTTGCCCAAGCAGCCGAACTGCCAGCGTATATTGCAGCGGTTAAGGACGGCCTGCACTTTCTGGCAGAACTCCGCGTTGGCTTCGCTGCCGCCGTACTTTCCGCCGTGCCCTGTATACTTGGTCAGCGCAAGGCCCCTGCCGAAATAGGAAGCGGTCTTCTTGTCAAAAACAGAACTAAAGTTCGGGTCAAAAGCCGCATTGACATCCGCGGAAAGCATACATGATTTACTCAAGGCTTTACGCAGGGTAAATTCCGAATATTGATTCGGTTCCAGGGTTTTTGCGCAGAGATAGGCGATAAAATTTTCAAATTCGCGGGATTGCGCGCCGGTGTTACCTACGGATCCTATCTCTTCCTTGTCGCTGAGAAAGCAGACGACGGTTTTCCGCGGAGGATCGCCCCGCAAAACCGCTTCCCTGTCCGCTGTGCCCGCAAATTGCAGAACCGACGAAAAGGCTGCAAAGGCGCAGCAGCGGTCGTCGTGGCCGTAGGCCCCTATCATGCTGCGATCAAGACCAATATCACGGGCCTTGAAAGCCGGGACAAATTCGATTTCAGCTCCGGCGAAATCTTCCTCAACAATCTGATATTTTTCGTTAAGAAGACTAAGAAGTTTGAGCTTAACCTTATCCTTGGCCTTGGCGTCTTTGTAAGGCTCGGATCCCGCAAGAACATCAAGTTCCTCCCCGCCTACAAATTCAGACGCCTTTTTCTGCATCTGCTCGCGGGCCAAGTGGGGCAGAAGATCGGTAATAGTGAACACCGGGTCTCCTTCATCTTCCCCAATACAGATTATCTTCTTCGATCCGTCCCTTCTGATTATAACACCGTGCATGGCCAGGGGAATAGCGGTCCACTGATAGAATTTTATTCCGCCGTAATAATGGGTATCAAAGAGGGCCAGTTCCGTATCCTCGTAAAGAGGGTTGGGCTTTAAGTCTATACGCGGCGAATCCACGTGAGCCCCGACTATATTGATCCCGCTTGTTACCGGTTCCTTACCTATAATGGCAAAAACAAGGGACTTATCCCGTATATTCTGATATACTTTTGTCCCTGGGCGCAGCCTGCCGTCCTGTTCAAGAAACTCTTCAATATCGGTAAAACCCCGCCCCTTCAATGCGGAAAGGCAGACGCTTATACACTCCCGTTCCGTTTTTCCCTTATCAAGAAAGTCCTTATACGATCGGGCAAATTGATTAAGCTCGGTTATCTCCTCGGACTTTACGGTTTCCCAGCAATTTTTGATGTCAAAGAGCAGCTTTTCACCAAGTATCTGGCCTTCGGTCTTTTTTTCCTCGGTATCATTCCCCACAGTAATCTCCTTGTGTGTTTATTCAGAGGGAGCCTTGCCCCGACACCCCTTAATTGAACGCGCGAATAGAATCTCTTTGCTTCACAATAAGATTATTACTGATAAAAAACAAGCCCAAGCCCCCCAAGCAGCAATTTTACTTTTAACCACCAAGATGCTATGATTTAAATTATCGCCTGGTCCGACGGGGCCCGGGAGCCGTGCAAACAAGTTTGCTTGGAAGGTTGGTCTGTGCTGTGAGGAAATCAGGGGAAACCCGGAGGAACCTCGTCACGAAGATTAGTCTAAACTCTCCCCCGCGCAAGCGGGTTCTTCCGTATAACAAAGTGCGGCGCCGGGCGCAAAGCCCGGCAAGACCGCGAGGCGAACCTTTGGTTCGCACGGAGTACCTACACCCGATAATTGCTCCCGGCCTTCGGGATATATACCCGTTTGACCGCAGGCGCCCGGTATAGCCCGCTTTTCAGCCGGCCTGCCAGACTTTGTAGGTTTTCCCCCAAGTTCCGCTCGTACTCCTCGGCTTCTACTCCGTCTATCCCCCCTGCCCCGTCTTTCCTCGTCAGTTCGTATGCGCAGTACATCCGCTCTCCGTCGACATGATTCGCTATACTCCATACGCTTTTCCCGCTGCTTCTCCGGGCCGTTGCGGACCTTCGGTCCGAACGTTACCGTACAATGCCGCGCCGCCGCATGGCGGCGTATACAATCCTACCCCTCATTGCCAGACCCGCAGGTTCTGATAACCTGCTGTACATTTGCCCCGCTCGCGAACCTCTGGTTCGATGACCCCGGCTGAGGTATTGGGCCGGCGAAGGGCGCTCTGCCCTTTGCCCTCACGGCCGCCTCCTGTTACCACAAAAGCGAAAACCTCATGCAAGAAGAATTATTTCGGGGCTCGATCACGCGGCGCGGAAACTTTGTTTCCGATTGTACTCGCTGTCTTCGTACCACAGGTCCGCCGCCTTTCCGTATGAGGTGCATAAAACCGAAGTTCTATGGCCCTCATTAGGTTATGCTGAAAGGTTTCTCCTATTTCCTCCTTTCACGATCTTTCGTGTCGCAACGCGGTTAAATTTCTTAAAAGTAAAATTGCTGCGCATGTTTTTGATCCTGTAGCCAATGTTGCACGATAATGATATAGTTAAATATTCTAATAAGAGGATGTTGCCGCCGGGCTGCACAGGAAGTTTGTGGGGCTTTACCTAACAGCCGCGGCGGAGATAGGAGGAGAGTATATGCCGGATAATTCAGAAGGGATGGGCAAACGAGACCCAAAAGCGCCGAAATTTCTTGAGATAACTATAAAAGACAGCGATGGAAAGACATGGTCTACTATTTACGCTCAGGCAAAAGAATTTTCTACCGGATCGGTAGGCTATTATGCATCGGATAAGATAACCAATCCGGAAAGCGCCGAACGCTACCAGTGCAGCCTCAACATTACACTGATAGGCTCAAAGCCCGGAAAGTAGATCAGGCGGGAAAGGCCGTTCCCCGCTGGGTACCGGCGGCAAGAGATTCAAGCACCCTGGGTTTTCCGCCGTGCGTGATAATAACCGGTATGCCGTAGGGAACAACCCGGCGGGCCGCTTCTATCTTGGTGGCAATGCCGCCGGTGCCAAAACTATTGGCGCCGCCTATGTTGATGCTGTCGCGCAGCGCGTCTATATCCCGTACTTCGCCGATAAATTCCGCCGCGGGGAATTCCTGGGGGTTTTTATCATAAATTCCGTCTATGTCGCTTAACAGGATAAGAAGATCGGCGCTCCAAAGGACAGCCGACTGGGCCGCCAAGGTGTCATTGTCGCCTATCTTGATTTCCTCCACTGAAACTGTATCATTCTCGTTGATGATAGGGATGATCCCTTCATCTACCAGGGTAAAGAGCGTATTGCGCATATTGAGGGTACGGATAGGATCGTTAAAGTCGTCCTGGGTCAGCAGTATCTGGGCAATATGGAGCTTATGCGGCTCGAAGGCCCGCCGCCAGGCGTCCATCAGCTCTACCTGCCCTACCGCGCAGAGAGCCTGCCGGTAATGGATGTCCCGTTTCCGCGCCCATTTGTCCATTGTGGAAAGACCGGCTACCTGTGCGCCGGAGGAAACAATAACAAACCGCTTGCCCGTTTTGATAAACGCGCTTACTTGGGCGGCAATCTCTTCCAGAAGCGCCGCATTCATCCTGCCGTCCTTGTCCGCCAAGGTATTGGAACCAAATTTAATAACTATCTTCCGAGCTTCAGCAATTAAATGGGGTATCATGGTATTCCTTGTTCAACGTTCAACGTATCTGCCCGGCGCCGCTTATACGATACTTGATTGTGGTTAGAGCCTCAAGGCCCATAGGCCCGCGGGCATGTATCTTCTGAGTGCTTATACCCAATTCGGAACCAAAACCAAACTGACCGCCGTCGGTAAAGCGCGTTGACGCGTTGGTATAAACGCAGGCGGCATCGACACGGCGGCAGAATTCCTCCGCGGCCCTGAGATCGTTGGTAAGGATAGCTTCGGAGTGTTTTGTACCGTAACGGTTAATATGATCGATAGCTTTATCAAGGGAAGAAACTATCTTGACGGCAAGGATATAATCAAGGTATTCGGTTTCCCAGTCCTGATCCACGGCATCCTTAAAGATCAACCGCGGCGGCAGTCCGCTGTACTGTCGTAAGAATCCAGAACTCAAGGTATCGCAGCGCAGTTCTACCCTTCCCGCAAGCCGTACACCCAGCCTCGGAATAAAACGGCCGGCAATGGAATGGTGAACCAGTACGGTCTCTACGGCATTACAGGCGCCGGGTTTCTGCGTCTTGGCGTTTTCGATAATGTCAAGGGCATTTTCCTCGTCAGCGCTTTGATCCACAAAGATATGACAGTTCCCTTCGCCGGTTTCGATTACCGGCACACGGGCATTTTCTACTACACGGCGTATAAGTTCCCGTCCGCCGCGGGGCAGGGCTACATCGATAGAGCCGCGAGCGCCGAGTATCTCGTCCACCTCAGAGCGGCTGCCGGAATCCGCAAGGCTTACGGCGGCGCTTATACCGCAGCCCTGGTCAAGGCCCTTTTGTATGGCTTTGACCAGGGCCCTGTTCGATGAGAGCGCCGCGGACGAGCCCCGCAGCAGTATGGCGCACCCGGCCTTGTACGCCAGACTGAATGCGTCTGCGGTAACATTGGGCCGCGATTCGTAGATTATAGCAACCACACCTATAGGTACGGCAACCCGCTCGATGAAAAGGCCGTTGGGCGTCTTCCAACCCGCATGTACCCTGCCTATAGGGTCTTCCAGGCGGACCACGTCGGCAATGCCTTCGATAATCCCGTCAATGCGTTGGTCATTAAGGAGGAGTCTGTCTACAAGCGCCTCTTTCATGCCGTCCGCGCGGGCCTTTTCCACGTCCTCCGTATTGGCTTTAAGGACGGCTGTCCTATCCGCGTCAATAGCAGCCATTACCGCCCTAAGCGCGTTATCCTTGGCTTCGCGGTTTTCAAGGCCCAGGCGCACCTGGGCTTCCCTAAGAGAACGAAAAGTTTCATTTAAAGACATTGTTTGCAACTACTCAGGCCTCATGCGGGGATAGCGTCGCCACTACCGTGGCGCAATCGGCGGAATGGAGGGGCTTTTGGCCAAGGGACTTTAGTCCCAAATGAGCCGATTGAAGCGAAAGGGGCGGAGCCCCTTTGTTAAAAGCGCTTGAGAACAAGAAGAATATATGAAATATCACATATACCTGAGTAGTTACCATTGTTTTCTCCCCATAAATAAGGATATAAATACCTAACCCGCCATTAATTTTGAGCTTTTACCGTGGCATAACAATATCTTCCCAATGTCTTAGAAAAATACCATAATATCAGAGGCTTTTCCGAAACTTTCGTTTTTAGAAAAGCTGCCTTATATTTAGCCGTCATATTGGTATTTTACATTTTTTCTTCTTTTGGCGCTACCCTTGTGTCTTAGCAGCCTGTTACACTTGTGGATTTTTTGCATAAACATGCAAAAATTCACCAAAGTCCCACAGGCTCCTAGGCCCCTATATGTTTCCCCAGGGCTTCAGCCTGGGTAGTAGAGAGAATAATATCGCTCCAGTTGACCGTCATACCTTCTTTTTCCATTGCCTTCATCAAGTTAGAAAAAGCCTTTGCCGTAAAAGGACCGTTTTTTTTAAGAAATGCCGCGCTTTTTTTTCCGCTTATGCCGCTGCTGGCGGAGAGTATTTTGGACAGAACTTCGGGCATCTTACCCCCGAAAAGCGAGATGGATTCGGCTACAACCACAATATACTCATAGCCCGGCAGCCTAAAACCGTCTTCAGTCCATGCGTCAATTACATCAACCCTATGCCCCATAGCTTCCATACCCTTGGCTAGGGCTTGTACATAATCGGGGGGCGCCTTGCGCTCTTTAGGAGCGCTGATAACAGCTATTCTCATATTCTACACCTGTTTGTATAGTTGATCGATATTCGGCTCTTTGACCAGTAATACCGAACATTTTGCGTTAATCATAATCTCCCGATGTGAATGGGAGATTATATCCCTGGCGCTCCGATCCTTCTCCCAGCCGCCTAGCAGGATAAGATCCGCCTTTCTTTCATCGGCAGCGCTCAGTATCTCCGTATAGACAGCGCCGCGGCGTATTACCCGTTCTATCTTGATACCCTTTGCATGGGCAAGTTCCTCTACAAAGGTAAGATATCTCTCACCGTTTAATTCAAGACTCCGCTCATATTCCAGGCTTTCTTCCTGAATAAAGATCTTGCTCAGGGTAAGCTGCCGTATGGTAGCGGTATCTATTACATACACCGCGGATACACGGCACCGAAATGCTTTTGCCATGATTATGGCATATTTTGCCGCTAGGATAGAAGCATCGGACCCGGTAACTGCGACAACAATATTGGAATAAAGGGGCTTTATCATTCCTTGTCGGCCTCTCTCTGTTGAATATGCCGCTCCTCAATCCGGTTTCTCTTGATACTTTTACGTTTCATGTCATACCGGCCTTTTTCTTGAGGAGCTTACTTGTAAAGAAAGCATCCCTGTCCCTCTCTTCAAGAGCAGATTCTATGTATAGTTTAGTATCCCGCGCAGTGGGGATAACCATCTTTTCCAGGGCGTTTACACGCCGCTGGGTTTTGCGGACCTCCCGTGCAAGCCGCCATGCAATAGTTCTAACCGCCGCCAATTCCGTAAGAATTTTCAGCAGTTGAAAGAATTCTAACACAGTTTCATCACATTCGGCAAATGAATTCGCAGGGGAATATTTAAGTTCCGGGTTAGGAAGGTGTATTTCAAGCCCCGGAAGCGTCATGCCCGCCGCCTGCACCCGTTTTTCCCGAAGATCAAACTTGTAGTGAATGTTACGGGAAAGCCGGTCCGCCCGTTCATGGCCGACTATAATAAGCATACGCTTGAGGCTGGGATAGGCGGAAGCGATACGCAGATCCAGATCGCGTTCCAGCATTTTAACCTGTTCAACCTTCTGCATAAGTTCCATGACGAGGATCTCACGTTTCTGCTCCAGAAGATCATAACCTTCCCTAGCAGTTACAAGTTTGTCCTTTACCTTGAGAAGATTACTTTTAGTTGGAGCGATCATCTCCCGTGCCATCAGCGGGGCCTCCTTGTTCCAATTTCAATACCCGCCTCTTTAGCGGCCAGGATTGGGTCCAGGTACTTCTCTAAAAGTTCCTGTTTAATCCTCAGAAGCTCATCGCGGGGTATCTCGGTAAGCGCCAGCCAGCCCAGGTTAAGGGTCCGCTCTATATCACGGTTTTCATACTCATCCTGGGAAAGAAAGATACGTTCAAACTGTTCCCCAAATTTGATATATTGCTTATCCCCCTCGGAAAGCTCTTCTTCTCCGATAATCGACGCGAGATTCCGTACCTGCTTGACTTTAGAGTAGGCCGCAAAGAGTTGGCTTGACACATCCTTGTGATCCTCACGGGTCATGCCCGGACCTATGCCGTCTTTCATAAGCCGTGAAAGACTGGGGAGGCCCGCTACCGGCGGATATATGCCTTTCTGACTCATTTCCCGGTCCAGGACTATCTGCCCTTCGGTTATGTAACCGGAAAGGTCGGGGATAGGGTGGCTTATATCATCATTCGGCATGGTGAGTATAGGTATCTGGGTGATGGAACCGGTAGAACCAGATATTTTTCCAGCCCGCTCGTAAAGGCTGGCAAGGTCGGAATAGAGGTAGCCCGGATAGCCTTTACGGCTGGGCACTTCGCCGCGTATAGAGGAGACTTCGCGCAGGGCCTCGCAGTAGTTAGTCATGTCGGTCATCACCACAAGGACGTGCATGTTCTCGGTATAGGCCAGATACTCAGCGGCAGTAAGGGCGCAACGCGGGGCGACAAGCCGTTCCAGCGAAGGGGCGTCGGCAAGGGAAAGAAAGACCACGACATTGGAAAGTACGCCGGTACGTTCAAAGTCGTCTAAAAAGAAGCGGGCGACATCGTACTTAACCCCCATAGCGCAGAATACGACGACGAAAGGTTCCGCCGAATCGCCGCCGCTGCCCAGTATCTTGGCCTGGCGCACAATCTGGGCTGCAAGACGGTTATGGGGAAGGCCGTTCCCTGAAAAAATTGGCAGCTTCTGCCCCCTGATAAGGGTATTCATCCCGTCTATGGCGGATATACCGGTCTGAATGAAGTCGCGCGGGTAGGTACGCGCATAGGGATTGATAGGAAGACCGTTCACATCCAGACAGGTTGAGGAGAATATCTTTCCGTAACCGTCTATTGGTTCGCCAAGGCCGTTGAATATACGGCCCAGGAGACCTTTCCCTACCCGCAGTTCCATAGGCTTACCCAGAAACTCGACCCGCGCGTCATCGGCGGAAAGACCGGTAGTATTGCCGAAGATCTGGATTGCCGTCCAATCTTCGCTCATGTCAACTACCCTGCCCAGCCTTCTGCCTTCGTCGCGGTCGTAAACTGCCACCACTTCGTTGAAGCTCACATTCCGGCTACGCTCGGTAATGACAACCGGGCCTTCAATCCGGGCGAGGCCCCGGTATTCAACTCCTCTCATCCATGACCTCCGGTCATCCTATTAATTATCAAAAAATCTGATACTTTCTGCCCGCCGCAAACCTTCGGATCGCAGAGTGCGGGTTTTAAGGCACGGTAGTTCGTTTAGTAAAAAATACAAAATATTTTTATGTTTGGAAACATATTCCTTAAAAATAGTCCAATATTTCAATCCGTGGTTATAAAACTTCCTTAGACCTATACGACCGTTCCAATTCCTCAAGGCTCAAGCGCATTTCCCGCTCAAAGTCTCCAAGACTTGCGGTATCCTCGTTTGGTACTTCGCTTTTAAGCCGCGAAAGCCGTTCCCGTATAGGCATGCCCGTAGAACCGCGCAGGCCCGTTATTTTAATGAGGGGCGCTCCAAGTTTGATACACCGCTCCGATCTTTCGTAGAATTCTATGATAAGTTCCAGAAGCCGCACCTGTTTAGCCGGCATACAGTACATATCAATCTGGTCAAAAGAATTCTGCTGAAGGTAGCCGTCTTTTATAATATCGGCAATAAGGAGGATAAGGCGCTGATCGTCAGGCAGGGCATCGGGCCCTATAAGGCGGACAATTTCGGCAAGGCGCTGTTCTTTTTTAAGAAGATCAAGACTTTCCTGTCTGGCCTTTGCCCAGAACGGATTGACTTTGTCCCACCAGGGCTTCACCTCTTCGGCGTATTCGGAATAGCTGTCTATCCAGCTTATAGCCGGGTAGTGCCGTGCATTGGCAAGATCCCGATCCAAGGCCCAGAAACAGCGGATAAAACGCTTGGTATGCTGGGTAACAGGTTCGGAAAAATCGCCGCCCGGAGGGGAAACCGCTCCTATAATACTGACAGAGCCTTCGGCGCCTGAAAAGGTACGCACCCTGCCGGCCCGTTCGTAGAATTCGGCAAGCCGTGTAGGAAGATAGGCGGGAAAGCCTTCTTCCGCGGGCATCTCTTCCATACGGCCCGAAAGTTCCCGCAGCGCCTCGGCCCAACGGCTTGTGGAGTCCGCCATGATAGCCACGTGATAGCCCATATCGCGGTAGAATTCGGCAAGGGTTACACCTGTGTAAATAGATACCTCCCGTGCGGCAACCGGCATATTCGAGGTATTGGCAATAAGAATGGTCCGCTCCATAAGGGAACGTCCGCTGCGGGGATCGGTCAGCTTGGGAAAGTCGGTAAGTACGTCGGTCATCTCATTGCCGCGTTCCCCGCAGCCTATATAGATAATTACGTCGGCATCGCACCACTTGGCTATGGCATGTTGGGTCATGGTCTTGCCCGTACCAAAGCCGCCGGGAATGGCGGCGGTGCCGCCTTTTGACAGAGGGAAGAAAACATCAATGACCCGTTCCCCTGTTACCAGGGGCTGCTCCGCGGACAGCCGCTCCCTGCTTGGGCGCGGTATGCGTACCGGCCACCACTGGGCCATGGGTATCTCCCCTCCAGCGCCGGTACGTGCGAGCACCGCGGCGCAGGTATAATCGCCCGCGGGCGCGAGCCATGTAAGTTCCCCACCCCGGCTATTCGGGGGTATCATTATCTTGCAGACTATACTTTCGGTTTCCTTTACAAGCCCCAGTATCAGGCCGGGCTCAACCTTGACCTTCTCGCCGCGCTCCAGTTTTCCGGCAAGTTCCGCGTCGGGAATAAAGGGCCAGAGCCTTGACATATCAAGCTGCTCACCGCGCGCGCCCGATTCCATAAAGGCGCCGTGCTGCTTATAGAGGACTTCAAGGGGGCGCTGTATGCCGTCATAAATAGTAGAGATAAGTCCGGGGCCCAGCAGAACCGAGAGCGGGCGTCCCGTAGAGACCGCGTCTGCGCCTACCTTGAGGCCGGTATCATCCTCATAAACCTGGATGACGGCTTCGCCTTTTTCAAGGCGCACTATCTCTCCGAGTATCTTCTTCTCCCCAACCTCTACTACATCAAAGAGGCCGGCGCTCCCCAGACCCGAAGCACGGATAATAGGCCCCGATATTCTTTTAACTGTTCCCGCAATCATATCTGCTCCCCCAACAATGCGCAGGTCAGTTCCGAGCGCTTATCTTCAAGAAGAATATCAACGGAATCCTCAACCGAGGCCCTGATTATGGCTATCCCTGCATCCAGGATTATACACGGGTATCTATGGTTCAAGGTTAAGCTGGCATCCGCATCGTCAAAGATCAGGGAAAAACAGGACGGGGCGGAGGTACGGCCTTTATAGGCCTGAAGGCATCTTTCCAGCAGGGCGCCGGCTTCACTCCTGCTTATATTGCGGATCGTAACCTTGAACGGCAGGGGTTCCTGCTGAACACCCGGGGCCGGAGGGGCCGAAACAGAATCTATAAATTCGGCAAGACGTTTTGCAAGGGAACGTTCCAGAACGGCAAGCAAATTGGAACGTGCAAGACCCGAAAGGAAGGCTTCAACCTTATCGGCAAGGAGCCCTTCAATATACTCAGATTCAGAGCGCCGCTTGTCCAGCGGCAGCCTCGCCATGATCTCTTCTCTGGTATTGAAGATACGTTTTGTGTATTTATCCCGCAATTCATCAAGCGATTCCCTGATCTTCCGCTCCCAGATATCGCCTTGAGCCTTTACCTCGTCATCAGCCGTTTTAAGGATACGGTAAGCCTTCTTTCGGGCGTCCTCCAGAATCTCTCTGTCCAATACCTCTGTTGTCTGTAACTCTTCCATAATTAAACATGTACCCCTATGGCTTCGCGGATTGAATCAACAAGCGTTTTTCTGCCCGGATGCCTGCCTAAAAGGCCGGGAATTTCAACTATCAGCGGATAATTATCGGATAACTGCCATTCTACAAGCGTATTTCCCAGCCAATCGGCTACTTCCTCGGTTATGATAAGGACATGACAAGTCCCCGTGCCGTAAGTATCCTGGGGCAGCACCGTTCCGGCGGTTTCATGCCACCCCACGGTAATGCGTTTAAAAGCCGCAAGCGCGTCTTCGGCATTGTAGACCGCAATTCCATTAATTCCAACAAAACGAAAGGCTGTTACCAGTTCGCCTTCACCTATAAAGAAATAATCCACTTGAGTTATAGAATCATGATAAGCAGGGCCACGAGGAAGCCCCAGAGACAGATACCTTCGGCCAGGCCCGCATAGGGGAGGGCTTTACCGGAAAGTTCCGGGTTCTCGCTCATTGCACCCATAGCGGCAGACCCTATCTGGCCTACCGCTATGCCGCCGGCTACACAGGATATTCCTACAGCCAGAGCCGCCGCAAAATACTTCCATACGGCGGTAGCAGGGCCGGTTTCTTCCCCGGTAGTTTCCGCGGATTGGGATGCGGCCAATGAACACACCGCAAACAGCAAGATTAAGATAACGACAAGACGCTTCATAATAACTCCTCATACCTGTACTTAATTTTCCTGCCGGGCAGAACCCGCAGCCGTTTCTTCAACATTCTTGCGGAAGCGGAAAGGGGAAAACTCTACACCGGTTTCGGTAAAAAATTTACTGAAAAATTCATAATACTGCAAACGCACTACCTGAATAGCCACTATCATTCCTTCAAGGACTATAATCACCGCGTTTCCAAAGATGATAATGAACAGCGCCGCGCCGCCGCCTACCGGCCCCGCAGCCACGGCGATCTCTTCGGAAAAACGGAATACAATGTAAGAAAGCACCGCGTGGGAAAGGGCAAAGGCCCCAACCCGGAGGAAACTCACCGTATTTGAAATGTAAGTAGAAGCTGTTTCCAGAATTTCGACAAAACCTTCCATTATAAAGACCATAAGACCATGTTCCAGCGCCGGCCTTGTACCGGATACCAGCCGCCAGATAAGGGGGCCGAAGAAGATTGCCAGCGCCGGAAGAATAAGCCCGGCCATATCAAACCAGGCAAAACGGCCCCCCAAAAGGCAGCGCACCGCGATAAACAAAGCGTACCAGAAGAGGAGAAGCCCCGAAAGCCCTGTCTTGGAAAAAAGGGCGTGTTCATACTTTTTAACGGTCCAAAGGTTTACTATATTCACAAGCAGGCCTATCGTATTGAGTATTATTCCTACGGAAATAGTAAAACCGAAGAAATAGAAGAGTTTTGTTACACTCCCCCCCTTCTCCGCAAGGGGCATAAGGGTAAGGATACGGTCTACCGGATGTCCGGTGAGGAATCCTGTTATAAATCTGGTAGGGCCTATAAGGATCTCTTCGTTGGTAAAGACCTCGCCGTTCAGAAAGCCCATCAGCATGGCGGAACAGCCGACGGCAATAAGCGGAACAGAATATTTGCGGGATGCGGCAAGGAACTTAGGGCCGCGGCTGCTGGTAAGGATACCCAGGAGGAGGAGGACGAAGCCCTGCCCTACATCGCCGAACATAATCCCAAAGAGGATAGTGAAGAAAACCGCCACAAAGGGGGTAGGATCGATAGTTCCGTAGAGCGGCGATCCGTAAGAGAATACTACGCCTTCAAAGCCTTTGACAAAGGCCCCATGCGAAAGGGATACCGGAACTTTTTTCTTTCCGTCTTTAACTTCTGGAATTTCTTCGGGGTTGAATGCCCGTACCGCGATCCTTCCGCCTGTCAATTCTTTAAGTTCCTCTACCATGTCTTGCAGGCTGTCATCGGGAACCCAGCCGGTTAAAAAATAGCTGGAGGTGGTGGCTTTGAGTTTCCCTTTAAGTTCCTCGACAATACCTGCCATAAGGTAGGAAGAGACCAGGGCCTTTAAAGGGACCGCATATTCATCCCTAAACAGGGCTTTCTCTCTGCCGGCCTCTTGCAGCTTCTCTTCCGTTTCCTTTAAGCGCGATTCGAGGCTGGCAAGAAGTTCCGCGGGAACCCCCTTGTAGCCTTCGGGAATGGCAATGGGCTGGAAATTCCACTTGGCAAGCTCCGAATCCAGGGCAAAACGGCCTTTTCTGGATGCCACCGCGAGGATGCGGTTCCATGTATTGCCCTTGGAGACCGCGGGGCCCTCCTGTCCGTACATACCGGACAGACCCATGAGCCTGGAGCCTCCTCCTCCTATATTTACCGGCGGAGAGCCTTGATTCATACCGGCGCCCTGCCCTTCTCCCAGCGGAATGATCACCGCACGGTTGGCAAGACTGTCCCGTACAGCTTGCTGCCCTCTTACATCGAGCCGTCCAACCCTCAACGTAAGATAAGAAAGCTGATCGAGATCGGCAAAGGGCGCATTGAGGTTAGTAAAGGCCCTGGCTTCGTTTAGGGCTTCTTCTATCCGCTGTTTCTCCGCCTTGTCTTCGCCTTCCTGTAGGCTCAACCCTGCGATGCGGGCCGTTATGGTATCGGTTAGGCTCTCTTCGGTATCGGCAGGAAATTCCGAAGACTCATCAGGCTCGGCAGGGAGCTGTATGCCAAGGTATAACGCCGTTGTTTTGAGCCGTTCAATATTTTCCCTGATATGTTGTAAGGCGGCTTTATCAAAGGCATGAGCTTGGGAATTAGTAACAGGGGAAGAGCTTCCACTGCCTAAAAGCGCATGCCCGGCGTATACATTATTCGCCCTAAAAATTTCAGTTCCCTCGGAAGCCGCGCTTATGCCGGCATCCATATAATCCCTTGCAGGCGGCTGGGGACCGCTTCCACGAACACCAGAGGGTATCTGCTCTTCCTCTGAAAAATGCATTACCCCGCGGCGGCCAAGGTAACGGATCACCGTATCCACATCCCGGCTGAGGACTGTAAGTTCTATTTGCTTCATCTTCCGGGGCCGTATCATGGTTCCACCTCCAGGAGAGAAAAGACATCGCTGCTTGATATACCTAGACCCAGACCTTCCGCAATGCTGGTTAGAAGATCCTCTTCAAACTGCTTGAATTTTATAAAACAGAACGCGGTATCAATAGAGAAGGGATGCCGGTGGAAATGAGACCGCGCAAGATGGTACAGGTATTCCGAGGCCGCGTTCTGAAAGTACCGGGGATCCGCATGCCAGGCTTCACCTGGAATTTCAGGATTAAGAAATTCGGCTCGTTTCCATGAGGCCCATTCGGCATGGTTATCCAAGGCCAGGTTGAGAGATTCGATAGCATCATCGGTTAGAGACAGAGTAGTACGGTTATGACCGGTATGCTTCCGGTTATGCTCGAAAGCGCTCCTGTATGAATTTTGCTTTTTTTTAGGCATGGCGGCATTAAGAGAATCCTCTTTCCCCTCTTCAGAAGGAATATAGATAAGGTGGAGCTTGACTTCTTCCTCCGGCATCCAGTAATAGGTTCTAAGCCTTAACGCCCAGACCGCGTTTCTGAGTGATATTTCCTCAGATAGTATCATCTCAGAGGCGATTCTGTCTTTTTTAGGTATCTTGAAAAGGGCTTTCCAAAGACTGTTGTAGTAATGCCTATCCAGTACAGTTTGCAGGGAAATACCTCGCAGTTCTTGATTGAAAACCCCTTCTTTATCAAGGAGGAATTCAAATTCGGTATCCCTGATCATGGCAGGAATATCAGGCCATGCGTCAAAATGAACGGTCCCAAACTCGCCTATATCGGTTATGACCGGCGCGGCGGTTTCCCCCGCGATAGAGGATGCTAAAGCGGTCTTCAGATCCGCGTACTCATAGCCGCTGATAAGGATCTTAAAGAGTTCCGGCGGGTCCGCGTAGCATTTAACAATCCTGATGATGGATTGTACCGCCCGGTCGATCAACCGGTATTCAAGATCGACCAGCAATTCCCGTTCAGGAAGGATATGGCTGCTCTGAGGAAACACCAGCCGGTCCATGTCCGCAAGCTGGTTTACACCTCTGAGGCTGGAAATCCTCTTATCTAAAAAGGATTTGCCGAAGATTCCACAGGCTTTGGCATACAGATATGCCCGTTCCCCCATTCGCGGCATGATTATTCCTTTAACAAGAGATTTTCCAGGAGGCGGAAAAAAACAGCCTCGTTTACCTGTATCGACAAAAGGTATTCATGGTAAGCGTTAAGCTGCTTTTGGTAATCTTCTCTGATGGTAACAGTTTCCCTGCGGTACTCATCATCAAGGACGCCCGCCTCCCTGCTGAAAGTTTCATTGTAGTTAAGCCTATTGTGCTTTTCGGCCTCGGCTATGCGTTTATCCGCTTCTGCCTGTGCGTCATCCACCAATGCAGCGGCTTCAGCTTCAATCTGGAGCAAATGCCCTAAAACATCATGTTCATCCATGAAAACCAGCTTGTGAACGTATATAGAAGTCAGCTCTGGTCTTAATCCAGGGCAATAAGTAAATCCTCATATTTCCTGATAACCCCCAATGCTCCCTGGCTTTCATTTTGGACCAGCAAATCGGTATAGAATTGAGGATCGTCCAATAAAATAGCCAATCGTTTTAAAAGCCTCAGATATTTTTCAGAATCTTTAAGCGGGGCCAGTATCATAAAGAGCAGGTAAACAGGATTTCCATCTAGGGCCTCGTAATCTATGCCTTTTTTGGAAACGCCGAGTATGCCGTAAACATTATCTACGGCATCGGTCTTCCCGTGAGGCAGGGCAATTCCCTTACGAATTCCCGTGGACATCTTGGCTTCCCGTTCCCGTAAGGCCGTCAGTATAGCTTCCCGCTCGCGTGATTTTTCTACCTGGCAGAACCTGTCAACCATTTCCTCAAAAGCCTCTTCTTTATCCACAGATTCCAAACCGACTTTTATCAGTTCAGGTGGAAATAACTCATACAAAAACATAGTCTACCCTCCGAATTATTGGGCAGTATCAGAGGTTTCTGATGATTCCGGGGATACAGGCTCTTCCTCTGTTTCAGAGGATTCTGGAGGCGCAAGTTCTTCCCCTGTTTCAGAGGATTCTTCAAGTTCCGGCTGCGCCGATGCCGGTAGGGGGCTTGCGGAAGAATCTGTTGAAGAACTACCGTCGGATTCTCTATCTTGGAGGAACCAATCGGTGGTTTCCCTCTCTTCAATCCTCTGGGCCGCTTCCTCTACCCCGATACCGGCCGGACTTCGGTTTATCAGCGCAAGCCCCAGGCTCAGCACCAAAAAAATTGCCCCCAGTATTGTAGTTGCCCTGGTAAGAACATTTCCCGACCGGGCGCCGAAAGCAGAACCGCCCCCGCCGGCAAATATACCGCCAAGGCTATCCCCTTCTTCATTCTGTATCAAGACGATAAGTATAAGCAATACCGCAATAATTATAAAAAAAACTAATAAGACAATACCTAATATACCCATTTATTTGGACTCCAACCAATAAAAATATTAAACTATTCAACCGTCTTCCTGAAACAGCGCATAAGGGGCGGTTCCAGCCTGTTCAGACCGAAGGGAGATGAGCCCGTCGGCCAATAAAAAGCAGCAGAAACCCTTGAAAAAATTTTTGCTGGGCGCCCGGCTGAATGATAACTATTATTTATTCTACCGAATGGAAAAAAGTTATGCAAGGAGGGAAGACGAAAGTCTAAGCATAAAATACGGTTTATGTTTAGACGCCGCCCGCTCTTCAAAACTTACAAACCGCATAAGCTCTCCGCCGCTTGGCATCCCAGTACCGCCCTGAATGTTTTGTATTGTTGGTGTAATTCTTCATACAAGAGCCTTGTAAATATATATTTTCTCCAACCGGCTCGTTACAATGATGAAACGCGGCGCCTGTTACGCCGGTTTCCGCTATTTCCGCGGGAAAAATTTGAAGGACGGGGTTTACGGATTAAGTCAGCAATTTTACTTTTGAGAAATTCAACCGCTAAAGGCGCGAAAAGACACGAAAAAGCAAAGTACACTACTTGCAAGCACCGCGAAAATACCCAAATTTGAAGAATTTTAACCGCTAAGTACACATCGAACCGCGAACCTTCGGTTCGATGGTTCGCGAACACGAAGGAAGGACGGAGTCCAGGGGGTTGCCCTCCAATTCTTCTTCCCTTTGTGCACGCAGACCATAGGCCTGATGTGCCCCGGAACCCCTGGGTGCCTTGCGGTAAAATTTCTTCGTTCTTAAGTTTGGGTCAAGAATAATGCTCTGCTTCCCCCGCGTGAGCGGGTTCTTGGGCTCGCCATTCTTTTTCTTCCCTTCGCGGTTGTTTTCTTTTCGTACATTTCGTGTTTTTCGTGGTTAAAAGCAAAACCGCTGGGATTAAGTCAGCCCCTCTTGACAGACTCTTTCAGTTTTCCTACTTTGAACGCATGAGTTCAACTCAGGGTGTTTTTGCCGCGCTGCCCAGTAATTTTTTCTCTCCCCTGGCAAGCCCTAACCGTGAGCATTACGCCGCCTTGCTTGTCCTTTACTATCGGCTCTTTCAGGAAAATGCCCGCGCCCTTGAGCGCGAACAGGTAATGCACAGCTTTACGGATTATCTGGGAAGCCGCCGTGATGTGCTTGCCGAGGATTTTTCCGCTGATCTGCCGGAAAAATCCGGCGGCGGGGATGATCCGGCGGGAAAATTTTCCGAAGGAAAAGATAGCGAAGCAGACCAGATAGAGCTTGGGTTTGACGCGGAATCTGTGCGGAGTAAAACCGCGGCGGAAGAAACGGATCCTTCAGACTACAGTTTGGGGGAGGACGGGGCCTATGAAGAAGGGGATACCATGCGGAGGGGTAAAGTTCCCGGTCTGAATGACAGGGGTTTAGCTTCACGGTTCCTGCGGCGGCTTATCGGTGCGGGCTGGCTTTCCGAAGAAACCCTTACGGATTATACCCAGGTTATCAATATCACACCGCAGGGACGGCCCTTTTTCGAGGCTCTTGTCCGTGTGGAAGAGGGCCTCAAGACCGAGTACGAAAGTCATGTAGTGGCGGTCTATTCCCTGCTCTGTGCCGATGCGGCGGCGGAGAACGGGCATTATGCGGCGATTAACGCCCATACCGCGACTATGTCGCTGATAGATTCGCTTAAAGTTCTTTCGGGGAGCATCAAGGGACATTACGACCGATTTACGAAAAACGCGGCGGAATCGGCTGAGATCAGCAGCCTCCTCCATCTCCACTACGATCTCTACGCAAACGATATTTTGGACGGCGCTTACAAACGGCTTAAAACATCGGACAATCTTTCCCGCTACAGGCCCCGCATCATTAAGAAGATAGGCGGACTTCTAGCTGACGAAGAATGGCTTACCGCCAGCGCCCAGAAGCTCTGCCGCATGAGATCGGGGACGGTAAGCGAGAACCGGCTTCAGCTTCAAAAGTACCTGGAAGAAATACGGGATTCCCTGCGGGCTGTGGATCCCCTCCTGGATGAGATAGATCACAGGAACATGCTCTACGCCAAAGCCAGTACGGAACGGGTCAAGACCCTTCTTGAGCCGGAATCATCCGTTGCGGGAAAAGTTGCCGCGTTAGTCAAGGCGCTCTATAACTTGCGGCGCGGAGATCCCGGCGCGGGGAGCGAAACCAAGAACATCAGCGCGTCCTCTTTAAGTGAAGGATTCTCTCATCATATATACGGTATACGCGGCTTTGCGCCGGAATCCCTGTACCGGCGGCATAAGCGGGAAACCGCCCTGTTAAAAAGGCAGGTCTTTGCCGTCGATGAGGAAGCGCTTAAAAAGACCGAAGACGAACTGCTTGAAAGGCTGGAAAAACAGCTCAGTATGAATAAGGTTTCAGAGTGGCTTGATGAAAGAGGAGGAAGCGGGCGCATACTGACGGCTGCCGATCTTGTGTGGGATGAGGATTCCTTTATACGCTTCCTCTACAGTATCCTCTACGCTGAGGGCCGGCAAAATTTCAGTTACCGCATAGAAGATGACGGCAAGCCCCCTTTAGAGACGCAACTCTTTGTAATGCCGGATCTCAGGCTGAGGAGGAAACGGTGAGACGGGAGATATACGAAATAGGGCGCATTTCCGAATTAAGCGATGATGAATTCGATCTCTTTTCCCAATCCCTCAAAACCCTCCTTGCCAAAACCTTTATTATCCGCGGCATAGACAGGGATGATGCGCTCTACAATTTTACCGTAGGGAACACCCCCCTCTTTGATGCGTGGCTCTCCTGTATGGACGCGGAACTCTTTCGTGACGAAGGTCTCGGTATTATCGCCTTTCGAGGGGACAGCGGTATCAGACTGCGCCTTAATCTGGAAGAAACCTGCGCGCTTTTAACATTCCGCTTAATCTATGAAGAAAAACGCACCGAAGTTTTCCTTACCAATTTCCCTACGGTTACAGTTTTCGATTTTGTCCGCAAGTACGAGGGGATAACCGGCGCTACCCTTAAAAAGACCCGCCTTGCCGAAATTCTCCGCCGTCTCTCGGCATACAAACTTATCGGGGTACATTCTGAAGATTCTACCGATATGGACACCCTGATTCCCCTCTATCCCAGCATTGCGGTGAGCGTCAGTCTTGACAGTATTGAGGAACTGCTTAAACAAGTGAATGCCGTTCAGGATAAGGCTCAAACAAAGCAGATAGTAGAATAACGAACCCCGCCGCAGAGCGCGAACCTTATGTTCGGCGGGGTATCGTCGTTCGAGAAGAGAAAGTCCTACGGACTTTTCTCATTTTGTACTGAGGGCCTGCTACCCCGCCATATTGCCGGAGGAAGAATTGAACCGACCCAGAGGCTTCCCCGCGAGCGGGGGCTCTTGGGTCCCCTTCGAATAAGGGACAGCAGGACGGCAATGGGAAGATGAACCCATATTATTCAAACTTTATTTCCACATATTCTTCGGAGATTTTCTTTACCGTTAACCGGGCCTTAAAGAATTTACCAACCCCCTTAACCAAACCAATGTAAAAATCTATCATCTTGCGCTGGGATTTGTAGTGCACCCTAAGGGTGTTTCCGCCAATCTCTTCAAAATCAAAACGAGGCGGATGGGCGTTGGGCATTATTTTGGTTACCTGTTCGTGTATCTTATCCACCCCTATAATTAAAGACTTGGCGGTGTTTATCCCATAGTAATACGCCTTGTAATACTTAGGAGCGTAGACGTTTACCCAGTAGTCGCCAAATGCGTCAATCAACTGGGACCGGGTCAGGTGTAATACCTCGCAAATATTACCCAACACCGTATGAAAAACCGCGTCGTCGATATCCGCTATGCGGGTAATATGCAGGTCTTCCGGCAGCTTCGACTTCCTTAAAACTTCGTGCCATTTTTTCTGACCCTCATTGTTGCTCTTCACCAAATCGGCTAAACACAGAACGATGGTACCCTTTATGCTATTTTTACTTGTACTCGGCTTCTGCGGTGAAACCTTAAAGCCCGCAGCCTCGTCTTTAACTTCGCTGACGCTTACCAAATTGAGTTTTACCAGGTCGATTGATCTTTCCGTAAGGCCCGCCGCCGATCCCGCGTCCGCCGAGACAGCCAAGGAAGCCTTCCTAACATCTTTGATAACGGAAATCAGCTTCCCCATATCCCCCTGAATAGAACCGCTTTTCTCGAATATTGTCGCTGAATCCTCGTGAATAAGCTCCGCACCCTGTTTTATGTCTTCATAATTCTTAATGAGCCGTTCCACGCTGCTTGTCTGCCGCGCGGCTCCATCCTGTATTTCATGCTGATTGGCAGTTACCGTCTTTACAGAAGTAAAGATACTGTCAAAGGAGGCGCTGGTATTCTTCGAGGTATTCACCGCGCTTTCCATGGATTCTTTAAGATCCTTCATACTGTCCGCAATAATCTTTGACTGATTATTCGCGTTTTCCGCAAGATTACGAATCTCATCGGCCACCACCGCAAAGCCTTTCCCCGCTTCCCCCGCGTGGGCCGCCTCAATTGCCGCGTTCATGGCCAAAAGATTAGTCTGACTGGCTATAACATTGATAACTTTATTCGCCCCAAGCACCGTATCCAGTTTGGCGTTCAGTATATCCATCATTTCCGCAAGTTTTACCATCGCTTCCCGTCCGATTCCCGCGTTGTTGTTCAGGGCTTCATATTCCGCAACATTGCTTCGGATAATGCGATCAACATTCGTGATACTGGAAGTTAAATCGTCAATAATGGTTGAACTTGCGCTTACCTGGACTATTTGTCCCTCAATGGCGCTGTTTTGTTCCGTATGGGTTCGGCCTATATCATTTAAAAGGCCCGAAACATGATCCATACTTTCCGACTGCGACAGAATAAGATCATTGACCGCATTGATTGACGCGCCGATATTCACGATATTTGAATGAATTTCTTCTATAAGTTTGTACAAGGCTTCGGCATTTTTTTCCGTATGCTCGGTTCCAAATTGAATGAGATGGATCGTACTGTCAAGATTGGCGACAAATGCGTTAATCCCCGTCTTTACCTGTTCAATATCACCCGCGCCACCCACCGGCAGGCGGAGCGCAAGATTCCCTTCTCCTCCTGAAAGTTGTTCCAGTGCCTGTGTTATCTCCTGTAAGGGCGCCTTCTTTTTCCCGGCCCAAATAATGATAAATGCCGCAAAGGCAAGAATCAAAGCCGCAACTAAACCTAAAACAACCAATAAGTTCATTCCATACCTCTGGGTTTTAGTTTAGACGAATAATAAGTTAAATTCAACAAAAAACAATGATTTTCTATAAAAAATCCACAAGTACAATCGGACACGAAGTGTCCGCGGCTGCTAGCAGCCTGTTGCGCTTCGCGCATGAAACCTCAAAAAACCGCCGATTAGGCGGTTTTTACCTTACAAACTGCGTAAGGATGCCGGATAATAGTGGTTTTTATGGCTTTTTTGCTAAAAAAGGCCGTAAAAACCTACAAGTGCAACAGGCTCCTAGTCCGCTGGCAGTTGTCGTTTTTCTTATACGGGCGCCTGGCTGCGGAGCAGCACGCCGGGTTTTGTCCCGCTTATCCCGCGGACGGCAAGGCGCTTTTTTGGCCGCGTTTTTCCAGCCTTGCGATACCGTCTCGTTGGCGGGCGCCTGTCTGGTCTTCATGTCTAACCCCACCGGCAGCCTCCGTCCTTGTAGTATGACGGCCGGCCGGTTTTATTTTTAGGTTAGATTTTTATAGTTAGGCACGCCCCTCCTTGGGTTGGATTTTCGATTAGGCATTGCGCAGGCTTGCAAAAAAACAAATTTAGGTTATACTTTCCATTCTGAGATGGAAATAGATATATTAATAAGCGCTCTTGTTCTTCTTTTAAAAGAAGAACTTATAAAACTGCATCTGCATTGGAAGCAGGAAACAGATGATCTTTTTGAAATTTACATCAAAGAGCACATTCCAAACCTACCGGAGAACGTCGATAGGAAACTGCTTATAAAGGACTTGGCGCAGGCTATACGGGACAGGCAGGTAGAAAGGTTAAGCCGGACCGATTCCCTTTCATCCGTGAATTTAGGGGAGCTGTTGAAAGAGGATATTCCTTTACAGGATAATCCCCGGTCAACAGAAGATATTCTTGATGAACTTGAAAATCTGGAAGGTCTTTCCCGCGTAAAGCACCGTATCCGTAACATAGCCCAGGCAATTGAAATGCAGAAATTCCGTGAGAAGAAGGGTATGTCCGGCGATCCGCTTGAGGTTCATCTTATCCTTAAAGGAGCATCCTATGAGAAAAGGATGCTTACGGTACGCCTTCTGGGGGAGCTTTTCTCCTCTATGGGCTATCTCTCCTGCGCTGGTTTTACGGATTTCCGTCCGGTGCGTTCTGAAACATCTACGGCCGGGGACTTTGTCTTGAGTATAAGAGAATCGTTTGGCCGTGCGCTGGGAAGTATACTTCTTGTTGATGCGGATATGATAGTACAGGGGGACGCCGCTGTTCTAGCCAACGGACTTGCGGAACAAGCTTCCGTCCACAGAGGAAAACTAACGATAATTCTCTGTGGGGAAGAGACGGCCATAGAAAAACTGCTTGAGATGAGTCCTGCTTTAAAGGGCTGTTTCTCCTTTACCTTGGATTTTGTTCCGTATTGAAGGCTTTCCCTTGCGGCAGACGCGGAGGCATTGGTATGCGGGGTAAATTTTCCGTAGCAAGCGCAGATCAAAGGTCTGACGGGGTATGGACCACGCCTTCCAATCAATGCAGTTGATCTTGACGCCATATTTCCCCGGTGAAACATGGCGTAGCCCGGTCCCGTATGGGGCCGGTAAAAAGGAGGAGGCTGATATGTATATGCAAAAAGGAGTAAATGGCTGTGTCAAGGGCAAAAAAATTGCAAAAAACCTTATAGCCGCGGCTTTGCAGGCAGTAATTTTACTTTTGAGTCCCCTCCGAAAACCGGGGATTCAAACGGCTGGCAGTGAAGCGCCGAGCAGAAAACGGAGTATCAGCAAAAGAGTGTTCGCTAGGAGTTTGTTGCGCTTCGCGCATAAAATGGTATAAAT
>JAISQR010000400.1 GCA_031274035.1 Treponema sp.
AAAACGGACGGGAGAATGGGCATAATGAGCCCCTTCCCACCTGATATGGGGAAGCAATTTAGGCTGCCCTCCTGAAACTTACATCGTTTTTTGCTGAAGCCCCACAGGCTCCTAGCAGCCTGTGGGAGTTTGTTGCTGTTTTTTTTACCATTTATATTGAATTTATCATATAAAGGCGGTAAATTTTGTGCAGCGGCCTTAAAGATGAAAAATTGTATAACTTCTATAAAATTTCTTTACAAACCAATTGACAACATACATGAAAAACCTCATTGTTCCATATTAGAATAAAAATAAAATTGTCCATAAGCAGAGGGCTTGGACATATCGTTATTAAAAGTTTGATAAGGGAGGTTAAAGGACAAGGATTGAAAGGAAGCGATGTAATTATCGGGACAGTTTCCAAGTCTTTTGATGATTTTAAGGTTTTAAACAATGTGAATATTTCCATCAAAAGAGGCGAATTCTTTTCCCTATTGGGGCCTTCGGGTTGCGGTAAGACAACCCTGCTGCGTATCATTGCGGGCTTTGAAACGCCCGATTATGGCGCGGTAACAATTGACGGAACTGATGTCCTTCCTCTGCCGCCTAACCGCAGACAGGTCAACACTGTTTTTCAGAACTATGCGCTCTTTCCCCATCTTTCGGTGTTCGAGAATGTTGCCTTTTCACTAAGGATAAAAAAGGCGTCTAAGGATACGATTGCGTCAAAGGTTAATGAGTATCTAAAATTGGTACAGCTTGAGGGGCATGCCCAGAAAAAGCCGAACCAGCTTTCGGGCGGGCAGAAACAGCGGGTCGCTATTGCCCGCGCTCTTATCAACGAGCCCCGTGTGCTGCTTCTTGACGAGCCGCTCTCCGCGCTGGACGCCAAGCTGCGTCAGCACATGCTCATTGAGCTTGACCAGATACACGACAAGATAGGCATTACCTTTATCTACGTTACCCATGACCAGCAGGAGGCCCTTTCGGTTTCCGACCGTATTGCCGTGATGAATCAGGGTGATATTTTGCAGATTGGTACACCCCATGACATTTACGAAAGTCCGGCGACGGATTTTGTAGCCCGTTTCATAGGAGAAATCAATCTCTTCAACGCAAAGGTGTTGCAGGTCGCAAAACTTGATAAGCCTGTAGTTGAATATATGGCGGAACTGGATATACCGGAGTTGGGGAGGATCAAGGTAACAACCGTAGATGATGTACGTCCGGGTCAGGAGGTGAGCTTTACGATAAGACCGGAAAAGATCGTTATCGCCAAAGAAAAACCCGCTACCAAGCGGGAGGATATCAACCTTTTTCACGGCATTGTCGACGAACCTATCTACTCAGGCTTTCAGACCAAATTCTATGTAAAGACCGGCGCTGGGGGACAGCCGGGAACGGCTCTTATCCGCGTGATCAAGCAGCATGCGAAATACTCGGACGAGGGTCCCGATATAGTCTGGAAGGATGAAGTATACCTTTCCTGGGGAGCGAATGACGGTTATATAGTCGAAGTAAAGGATTCCGGCGGGGAAGGTAAGCCGTGAGTATGCGGGGCATCAAGAAAGGCGGCCCGCCGGAGAGGGTAAAGCGGAATTACGGCCCTCTCTACTCCTTCCCCATGGCCTTATGGTTTACGATCTTCTTTATAGCGCCGCTTGCTATCATTGTGGTGTATAGCTTCCTCAAGAAAGGGCCCTACGGCGGGGTGCTATGGGAATTTTCTCTGGATGCGTACCGGGGCATTGCCAACCGTAATTTCCGCGTCATCGGCATACGGACCCTTATGACCGCGGCCGCCGCTACGGTTATCACTATCCTTATAGCCATGCCCTGCGGTTACTATATGGCCAAGAGCCGCAATCAGACCCCGCTCTTGCTGCTCATCATCATCCCGTTCTGGACGAATTTCCTTATCCGTGTCTTTGCCTGGATGAACATACTGAGCAATAACGGCTTCCTCAACGAATTCCTTTCGCACATTGGGCTTATAGATGATTACATACACTTCCTCTACAATCAAAAGGTAGTGATCCTCGTCCTGGTCTATATGTACCTGCCCTACGCCATTCTTCCCCTGTTTTCCGCTATAGATAAGTTCGATTTTGCCCTGCTGGAAGCCGCCCGCGACCTTGGGGCTACCAAGCCGGTGTCTATTGTCAAGGTACTGCTGCCCAATATACGCAGCGGTATCTTTACGGCGGTGCTCTTCACCTTTATCCCTATTTTCGGCGCCTATGCCGTACCCGTCCTTGTAGGCGACAAGAATTCCTATATGCTGGGGGAAGCTATTGCCGATCAGTTGAAAAAGTTCCGTAACTGGCCTCTGGCTTCGGCTATATCTATGGTGCTGACCATTATCACTACCGCGGGTGTGCTGCTTATGATGAAGCTTCAGAGGCGGGACGCCCAACGTAATACCGATGTTCCCGGCAAGACGCGCTCCAGGGCCGGAAGGGGGCCGGCATGAATATTAAAAGTATAGTCCGTCAAACTATCACTACCCTGCGTACAGGCGCGCCCCAGGGCGAGGCCGCCCGTCATGCGAAGCGGGCCTTCAGAAGGAATTTCTCGTTTTCGCAAACCGTCTTTATCGCAACCATCGTTTTCCTTTTCCTCCCCCTGTTTGTGCTTGTACTCTATTCGTTCAATTCCAGCAAAGGCATGAACTGGACAGGTTTTTCCCTGGTATGGTATGAACAGCTCTTCTTCCATTCACGGGATCTGTGGCGCAGTTTTTGGAACAGCATATTTATAGCGGTAAGTTCCGCCGGTACGGCCACCGTACTGGGTACAGCCGGCGCGGTAGGGGTAAACTGGTACCGTTTCCGCCTTCGCAACTATGTGCAGACTGTTTCTTTCCTCCCTATGATACTGCCGGAGATTATTATAGGGGTATCGCTTTCTATCTTTTTTGCGGGGATCAAAATACAGCTTGGACTTCTCACTATCTTTATAGCCCATGCTACCTTTAACCTGCCCTTTGTATTCCTTATGGTGATGGCGCGTCTTGACGAGTTCGATTTTTCTATAATAGAAGCCGCTCACGATCTGGGCGCGAATGAAGGCCAAACCCTTTTTAAGGTTATTATCCCTATCTGTATGCCGGGGATAGTGTCAGGCTTCCTTACCGCCATTACCATCTCGCTGGAAGACTTTGTCATTACCTTATTTGTATCCGGTCCCGGCTCTTCAACTTTGCCCCTCTATATATACTCGGCTATCCGTTTCGGCGTTTCACCGGTGATCAACGCCCTTTCGGTGGTGATGATCCTCGGTACGGTGCTGCTGACCTACCTCCTGCGGAATTTCCTCAAGTACATCGCGGCAAAATGAGGGATCGGTTTTGATCTGGAAAGAATCGGTATAAAGCCCGGTTTTTCCATTAAGGATAAAAAAAAGACTTGAGGCAAACTATATTCCGCTTCAAGCCGGGGAGACATAAGCGGCTATACCGCCGCTTTTAATTAGGAGGGCAGGATGAAAAAAATACCTGTTTCGGATGTCGGACCTCAAAGGGGTTTGACTTTACTTGTAATGGCCCTGCTTGTCATTGGAACGGCGAGCGCGGGCGGCGGAGGGCAGAGGGAAACGGCGGATTCCGGAAAGCTCTATATCTACAATTGGACTTACTATACGCCCGATTCGGTTATTGAGAAGTTTGAAAAGGAATACGGTATTGATGTTATCTACGATGAATTTGCCTCTAACGAAGACATGTATGCCAAGATTCAGGCAGGCGGTTCAGGCTACGATATTATCTTCCCTTCGGGCGACTATGTTTCGATAATGATCAAACAGAATATGTTTGAAAAGATCGACAAGTCTAAGCTGAAAAATATCGGCAACATAGACCCCGAAGTGCTTAAAAAGGCAACGTATGATCCTACGATGGAGTACAGTGTTCCCTACTATTTCGGCGCGGCAGGGATCGCCGTCAACACCGCCAAAGTGCCCAATTATGAACGAAGCTGGTCGATCTTTGGCCGCGGCGACCTCAAGGGCAGGATGACCATGCTTGACGATATGCGGGAAGTAATGGGCGACGCGCTGGTACACCTGGGTTATTCCGTAAATACCAAGAATCCCGCCCAGATCAGGGAAGCTCAAAACCTTATCAATAACAGGTGGAAACCGAATCTGGTCAAATTTGACGCGGAGGCTTTCGGCAAAGGCTATGCCAACGGCGATTTCTGGGTAGTCCAGGGCTATGCGGAGGTAGTCTACGAGGAGATTGAGGATGATGAGCAGTTAAAAAAAAATACGGTATTCTTCATTCCGCCTGAAGGCGGCCCCGCCTACATCGACAGTATGTGTATTCTAAAAGGCGCAAAGAACATAGACGCCGCTCTCAAATTCATAGACTTTATCCACCGCCCGGATATATATGCGGAATTTACCGACTACTTTGGGTTCCCCGCTACCGCCAATATCCCCGCGCGGCGGCTTAAAAAAACAAAGCCCTACTACGAAGCAGAGGAACTTGCCAGAACGGAACTTAAAGACGATCTGGGCGCCGAGCTTGATCTCTACAACGATATTTGGTTCAATTCTATCCGCTTAGGAGACTGATCAACTCAATGACGATACCCCGCCGCAGAGCGCGAATCTTCGGTTCGGCGGGGTATTGTCGTTCGAGAAGAGAAAGTCCTACAGACTCCTAGCAGTTTGTTGCGCTTCGCGCATAAAACCTTAAAAAACCGCTGATTAGGCGGTTTTTTACCTTACAAACTGCGTAAGGATGCCGGATAATCGTGGTTTTCATGGCTTTTTTAGCAAAAAAGCCATGAAAACCTACAAGTGCAACAGGCTCCTAGGGGTTTGCGGGGCTTTGCCCAAAAATCGTATAAATTTGCAATTTATTGCAAATTTATACCTTGCAAACTCCGAATAC
>JAISQR010000350.1 GCA_031274035.1 Treponema sp.
GGGATCATGAAGAAAATCAACGGCGAGCTTGCCAAACGGGGTTTTATGACCTATACCCACGAAAACATGATCCTCGTTGCCCCGCCCCTGATCATCACCAGGGAGCAATTGGCGGAAGAACTTGCCAAACTGGACGAGGTGCTGGGCATTGTAGACAGCTGGTATTAGAGCCGGTTCCAAAATCTGACATTTTGGAACTGCCTCATTAGTTTTTTCTGTCCGAAGGGCCGCCTTCGCTTTGCCCGGCGGGCAGCCGCAATTCCGCCAAAGCGGTGTTGATGTACTCGTTAAGTTTTTTGAGGATACTCTGTTTTAAATCCCGGGTCGTCTGCCAAAGCGCCTCAAACTCCTCCTGCGTCGCCTGACTTTCCACTTCCTCCTCCTCCCGGCCGGTGTCCGCAGCGTCCGCAAGGGGACGCAGCAAGAGCCACGGGCTTGTATCCAGCGCCCTGGCAATTTTTATCAGGGTTTTATCGCTTACCCAGGTTTTACACCGTTCAATATCGGTCATATACGAAAGGGATACGTCTGCGTAGATTGCCAGCTGCGTTTGGGTCAAATGCCGGTTTTTCCGGGCGGACCGGATGTTTCTGGAGAGCGTTCGGCGTAATCCGTCCTCAAAATCCTGCACATTCCAAGAATAATAAATATATGTTATTGACACATACAATAATATCATATATTAATTATATACGATGTTATCGTATATTTTGAGAAAATTATCCTCCTCTCTGGCCCTGATTCCCGTGATTTTTCTGTCCGTCGCCGCCGTGTGCGCTGCGGACCCGCCTAAAAACGGCATTTTTCTTGATTTGAACCCTTCCATACTGGCTTTGGTGTACCTTCCCATGGACATGAAAGCATTCGGCCTTGAAGCGGGGTATGAACGGGATATTTCGGGCAGGTTTGGCGGAATGATAGATGTCAAATATCTCCGTATCTCTGTTGAGGAAATCCTCTTCCAGGTGTGGGATATAAGCCTTTACGGGCGTTATGCACTCTGGAGGGATGAAAAAAGCACTTTTTTTACTTCCTTTAAGTTCGGCGCGTTGCTTTACGATTCTCCCTATTATCAGGGCGGGAGTTTTTTAACGGGGCTGGAGATAAGCTGGAGAAAAATACTGCGCGCCCATTTTTTGCTGGAACCCTACATTAACATCAGCGTCTGTGCCGACGACCGCCACCTTATGCCCTTTACCGCTTTTGCCTTAACCGAGCATCTTATTCCCGGCTTTAATACAGGAGTACGTTTTGGAATTTCGTTTTAAGAATCGGAGTGCGGGGGTACTCTTTACGGCTCTTTGCGCGGTCGTACTCTTTTCACTCTTCTCCTGCAATTTAAATTTTGATTTTCTGGGCGATTTCTGGCGCCCCAGTGATACATTCCATGCCGGCGACTATGCGGCCCTTACCAAAAGAACCGGCGTTGATTTTCGCATTTTACAGTTTACCGACACCCATATTAACGCATACTATGACGGATTTGCTATAGAAGAATCTTTTAACATGATGAGAAAAGCGGTTCAGATAACCGGCCCCGATTTAATTGTCCTTACCGGAGATAATGTGGGAAACTTTATCAATTCCGTGTGGGCATGGCAGCTTATCACCTTTCTTGATTCATTACGCGTTCCCTATGCCCTGGTTATGGGGAACCATGACGGGGATTTTACCATATTCAACGATGATAACCAGCAGCATATTGTGGCGGAAATTTTTTCCAAAGGTAAACATTCGCTTTTTTCAATGGGGCCCGATAATCTTTCCGGAACGGGAAACTACGGAATTAACATTGTGGATGAATCGGGCGATATAATCCACGGCCTTATTCTTATGGATTCAGGTGATGATTATCTGCGGAATGATCAGATCGAGTGGTACGACTGGTATGTACGGGGCCTTGAGGCATCTGCCGGCGGGCTGGTACAAACATCGGTCTTTATTCATGTTCCCCCTTGTGAAGTTTCCCTTATTAAGGAAGAAATGAAAGCCTACGGCCTGACCGACCTTGACGGACGCAGCGCTGATGACGCCTTTAGGGAAGGCCCCATGGTACAGGATGCCAATACCGGATTGTTTTCCCGGGTAAAAGCCCTGGGAAGCACGACCCATATTTTTTTCGGCCACGATCACAAAAACATTCTCAATTACCAATACCAGGGCGTTTCCTTTGTGTACGGCCTAAAAACCGGTTACTGCGCCTACTACGATAAAGACAGAGTCGGCGCCGTTCTTGTTACTCTGGATGATACCGGTAGTATTACGGGAGTAAGCTTCCATCATTTGTGATTGTATGATACCCTTAAAGTATGGGGCTGAACTTTTATTCTCTGGGGGCGGCGGAGGAAGTAACCGGATCGAAACATGTGCTGGAAGCGGAGGGCGAAAGCTATCTGGTGGACTGCGGGGCCTTCCAGGGTTCCCGGGCGGAGGCGGACCGGAAGAACCGGGAATTCGGCATAGCCCCCGACCGCATTAACGGGGTAATCCTTACCCACGGGCATTTTGATCACTGCGGCATGCTCCCCCTGTTGGTCCGCAAGGGCTATGGGGGAAACATTTATTCCACCCCCGCAACCCGGGACATTGCAAGCCTGGTGATGATGGACTCCGCCCATATCCAGGCCAGGGACGCCGAATATCTTCGCAAGCAGGCCAAAAAGAAGAACGAACAGTTCACCTGGGAACCCCTCTATACGGAAAAGGACGTGGTTAACGCCGCGGGCCAGATTATGGGAGTCTCCTACCGCCGGCCCTTTCTTATCGGTGACGGCGTCCGCTGCGAATTTTACGATGCCGGCCATATCCTGGGCTCTGCCATGGCCTCTGTAACGGTAAAAAAGGGGGATCAGGAAAGGACGATCCTTTTTTCCGGGGACCTGGGCAGGAAGAACAAGCCCATCATCCGGGACCCGGATATTCCCCCCGCCCCGGATTACCTGGTAATCGAAAGCACCTACGGGGACCGCCGGCACGATAAGACCGAAGACGCTCTGGCGAAACTGGCGGAGATTGCCAAAAGAGCGGCGGCCGGCGGGGGAAAAATCATCATCCCCTCCTTTGCCATAGAAAGAACCCAGGAACTGGTATACTACTTCCATCTTTTGACAGACCAGGGGGAAATTCCGGAAATCCCCATCTATGTGGATTCACCCATGGCAACCAACGCCACCACGATCTTCCAGGTACATCCTGAATGTTACGATGATGATGTCCATGAAGCGTTTATCAGGCACCATAAAAATCCCTTTGGGTTTAACAGCCTCCATTTTACCACCAGCGTGGATGAATCAAAGGCCCTCAATCAAATGAAGGGGCCGGCGATCATCATCAGCGCGGACGGCATGTGCGAAGCGGGCCGGATTCAGCACCATCTGATTAATCATATCGGGGACCCCAATACCACCATACTGCTGGTGGGCTTTATGGCTCAGAACACCCTGGGCCGGCGGCTCCAGAACCGGGAAACGGAAGTAAAGATCCACGG
>JAISQR010000373.1 GCA_031274035.1 Treponema sp.
CGCTTATAGATGTTCAAACGGCGGTGAACCTTATCGGCTCTACAACAACCGCCGCAGGTTTGAGAGTTATTTGTCAGACCGATAACACCGAGTACAAATTGTCAAAGAAGATTACCGACAAACAATTCGGGGCACTTCCCATTATCCAAATTCCGCCTTTTGTGAGTTGGAACTACATGGTGCAAAAGATATAATTGAACAAGTTATTATTACACAGTTATGGAGTCGCCCGGATTATTCGGGGAAAACGGGAATTCCTGGAGTTCCTCACCGCGGCAGGCCGAAGCGCCGTAAGGCGCGGTCTGCCGCAGGGCGGAAAGGCGTATATTCCGTTCTGCTACTCTATTCCCGCAATAGCGGCCAGCGCGGCGATGTAGTCGGTGTCGGCGGTGGTTGTACCGGCGGCGGCGATTCTGGCGGGATCGCCTGAGCGGTAGGCGGCGCGTTGGGCTGCGGGGGGTATGGGGGATTGCAATGCCGCCTGCCGGGCGCGGATTTCGGCGATGAATTCCGCTTCGGATTTTTCCCGATCGTAGCGGGTTTCCGCGTCAATTTCATTGAACATGGCGGCGATAGTCTGCTTGGCTTTTTGATCCTGCAAATTGCCGGTTACGTCAAGCAGATACTTTGCTACAAGTTTGCTCCATACGTCGGGATCGCAGGCGTAGACTACGTAGTAATTGTACGCCGTAATAGTCCTGCCGTTTTTGTCCACCGTTTCGGTAAGCTGCCAAAAATCGGTGAGCCGTTCCTGGCCTGCGATTGATACCATTGTTTTGGTTGCCGCGTCGTTTACAACGGAAAACTGATCGTCATCACCCAAGGTGATGGCGGCTTTGGTAATGACCGACTGTTTTAATTGATTGGCAAGCCGCGCCGCATACTGCACATCGGCAATGGTCTGAGCGGCATTGAGCGCGGGGGCGCGGGATACGCCTACTTTGAGCACCTTGTCGTCCCTGATCTGCCAATCCTGTTTGAAAACCTTGAAATTGCCCCGGATGGCGGGCAATAGCCACGCCGGGGAGGCGTCCTCGCCCAGGCCGCGGTTGGCCCAATCAAGGACGCGGCCCTGATCCGCCGTCTTTTTCGCTTCCTCCGAAGCTATCGCGGTTTGAGATCGCGGCTCGTTTTGCGCATAGGTTGCGGGCGCCGGCGCCGGGGAGGAAGCGCAGCCCACGGCAAGAACGGCCGCCGCCGCCGTCAACACCATAATCATCTTTCTTTTATTCATGGTAAACTCCTTGACCACCCTCAGCGGGGTAGTCCCTTTCATTTATATGAAGAACCTGTACGGGCCCCTCTATGATGAAGCCGCCTAAACACCGGAGATGCAGTCCCGGCGCTTAGGCAAACATCAATCATCTACTTTATTGAACGCCGCCCTTACTGTATTCGGTGCGTCCGGGTAGGGCTTTACGAGCAGGGTGAAGCGGCTTTTGAGTGCATCAAACTGATAGACGCTGACCCAATTGAGGGCGGGCAGGTGTTCAAACACCGGCTCGGGAAAATCGCACTCAAGGCGGAAGAAGGTTTCGTCGAAGGACCAGAGACCATCGGCGTCCTGAAACACGTCCTGGCCGCCCTGGGGCGACCCCGCCGCCTTGCCGCTGACAGTTACAATACAGGTGCCGTTTGGGACAAGGATTAATTCGTAGAGTTCACTGCGGCTTTTGCCGTCCGCATCCCTGTAACTTAAACGTCCCTGCCAGCGGCCCTCGGTAAAGGGACCGGTGGATTGGGCATAGGCGGCAAAAGCCACCAGCATTAAACAAAGGCCCAAAAACATTTTTTTCATTTTCTTTACTACTCCTTAAACGCATCTTCTCTAGCGCTCTGTTTCAAAAGAATATGTCCGCCACCGGTCCAAAAAATTTCTTCTTCGGTTTTTTGCCTTTTCCTTCAGCCAAAACCTAATATGTTTTTTATCAAAAGCGGGAAGTTCTTCCAGTTCTTCAGGAGATAAAAGAACTATTTCGCCATTCACTGTCCATCCACGAACGGTATATATCATTTTTACTTCATTGTATAACGCGCATAAATAGCAAAAGTTGTTCCAATAATCCGGCAGGCAATTGTTTTTTCTGATAATATCCCTGATTTTTTTGGTATTCCTGAAGAATTCTATGGGAAACGAAAAGAAATGAATAACACTTTCACTTTGTATTTCGTTTCGTCTTACCATTGTTCCCAGTAATTCAAAAAAATAGCCCACCTCTCTGAATGTTTCATATTCCTTGGTATAATAAACTTTATTAAAGTCAGAAAATTTTCCCTGTTTCAAATAAACATACAATTTCTTTGACTCCGCCAGCGCCTTGTTAATATTGCGCATGGTTTTTTTATACTCGGAAAAAAGGTCGATTAGACAGGCCATTGTTTTTGACATAGCATTATCTTTTTTCCCGCTTTTATGAATCCAGATACTCAGAATAATACCAGGAATGAGAATGTTAATCGCCGACAACATAATCTGTAGTTTGTCCATAATTACCTCCCTCAAGCCGCCGTTTGCGGCAGTTGTCTTTGCATTTCACCGCAGGGTTAAAAAACCCGGACAGCCCGGACCGAACACATACCAGAATTATTGTATCTGTAGCCCTGGTCATAATCATCGTTGAACGTCCGAACCCATGCGTCACCATCATCATCCACCGACGAGGACCAGTGATAATTAACGCCCGGATCACCGATATTCTTTGCCCCCAAATTTTGGTAGACAAGATTCAGTTCATCTTTTGTCGGCAAACGCCAGTTGGAATAACCGCCGCCTTTATAATTCCGGGCAACTGATTTAGCTTGTTCCCAGCTATATTCACCCAAATTCCCGCTGACCTCCATGCCTCTACCATTGTTGTAAAACACCACAATACCTCCTCCGGGGCCTGTCTGCCCAATTAGGTATGTTGAAAAATCGACTTTTGTTACGCCCCGTGTTGTAATTGTTACCGGAATAGTTCTTTCCGCGCCGCTACCGAAAACTATCCTGACTGTATATGTCCCCGGTCTTTCGATGGAAATGGTGTAAGAGTCATTGTCCCAAAGGGTGGCTACTTCCTCGTTCTGGAAATAAAGTACCCCGCCGACTTTAGTACTTACCTCTATCCCTATGCCAGCAGCGTTCCCCTCTGTATGCGGTCTTTGGACAGCCGTCCTTCCGCCGCTCCCGCCGCTTATCCTTTGGGTAATCGTGGTGATAAAATCACCCATCTTGACAGTCGCTTCCTCAATGGCGTTCAGGTACATAGGCGCTCCGCCCATTATTTCCAGCGTATTAACGTCCAGAAGCGACGCGGTTACCACAATAACGCTTCCGAGTTTTTGTACCTGACCGCGCACCACCCAATCGGCGTTGGCGGCTTTGCCCAGGCTCGCGGTTTTTTCGTCGCTGGACAGGTCGCTCATCTGGAATTTAGTTTCATTCATTACGTCCATGATGTTTCCACGGGTATACACCCGCACCACATTTTTCGCCTGTAACTCAAGCCCGAATATTTCCGCGATTGTTTCCGCATCGCTTGTCGCGTTCCCGCTTGTGGCGGTAAAAGGCGCGATGGCAACCCGCGCCTGCTGGGCGAAACAGACCCCGTACAAAAACACAAAGATACAAACAAATACTATCTTTTTCACCATGCTATCCCCCGCACTTCCCGGGTGAATTCCCCGGCTAAATCCTGCTCAATATTCCGCAGCGCCCGCGCCAGGGCTTCCTCTCCTGTTACGTGCCGGAACAGGGGGTATTTTTTCCGGTAGGTTACCAGCGGCGTTCCGTCCTGGGCCTCCAGGGTAATGTCAAGTACAGGCTCCACGGTGCGGTAATTTCTTGTTTCATTTTCGTTGGCTTCAAAGGTGATAAAAACCGTATAGACGCCCCCGGTATCGGAAAGGAGAAAACCGTCGCGCCGCAGTATCTCCGCCGTTTTAAGCGCGATTGTGTCGGCACTGTCATCGTTCGCTCTGATGGTCACGGTTAGACGTTTTTCGTTGGCTTCGATGGTGCTGTCGATGCCGGTAACGATAGCGGGGAGCACGGTATAGCGGGAACTTACGCTGCTGTCCAAAAGGACCGCCATGTCAGCGTAGTTCGCCGTTGCCGCCGCAAGTCTCCGCGCCTCCCGCAGTTTTTTTA
>JAISQR010000443.1 GCA_031274035.1 Treponema sp.
GCAACTGATATTCGCTATGAAAATTATTTCGATATTATAGTATTTAAATCAATAATTGGAGGAATAGGTCGTAATAATAATATTCAAATGCAAGAAAAAGTATTTACTGAAATATATAAATCATTAAAACCAGGCGGCAAATTATTGTTTGCGGAAAATCTTATCGCATCACCGCTGCATCAATTTTTGCGAAAAAAATTTATTAGGTGGGGTAGAGACTGGCGATATATCGCACTAAATGAATTAAGCCGGTTTTTATCGCCGTTTAAGAGCTATAAAAATGAAGTTACCGGCATACTGGCCGCATTGGGGAGAACCGAATGGCAGCGGAATATGCTTGCCTATATCGATCAATTGATTTTAAACCATATTTGTCCTGATAATTGGAAATATATCGTTTATGGAATTGCCGAGAAATAAGCAGTTTTTCTTTATAAAGGACATAACTTTCATGCCCTCCATCCTCCCCCTCATAGGCCGCGCTGCCCCCCTATTCTCCTCCGACATATCCCCCTGCGAAAAAGAACTATCTTCCCTTGTCTCCTCCTCCCGCTTCCTGGTTATCGGCGGCGCCGGTTCCATCGGTTCCGCCGTGGTGCGCGAAATCTTCAAGCGCGGCCCGAATCTGCTCCATGTGGTAGACATCAGTGAAAATAATTTGGTGGAATTGGTCCGTGATATTCGCGGTTCCTTGGGTTATATTGACGGCGAATTTGCAACCTTTGCCATTGACTGCGGTTCGGACATTTTTGATAGCTTCATCGCAAACGGCCCCGGATACGACTATGTGCTCAACCTCTCCGCCCTCAAGCATGTACGGAGCGAAAAAGATCCCTTCACCCTTATGCGCATGATCGATGTCAACATCTTCAACACCGATAAAACCATGGGCCAGGCAAAGAAAAGGGGGGCGAAAAAGTATTTCTGTGTTTCCACCGATAAGGCCGCAAATCCGGTGAACATGATGGGCGCTTCAAAGCGTATCATGGAAATGTTTCTTATGCGCCGTTCTTTGGAACTCCCGGTTTCCACCGCCCGGTTCGCCAATGTCGCCTTCTCGGACGGCAGTTTGCTCTACGGTTTTAACCGGCGCATGGAAAAGGATCAGCCCCTTTCCGCCCCGACCGATGTACGCCGGTATTTCGTTACCCCGCAGGAGTCGGGGGAACTGTGCCTTATGTCCTGTCTGCTGGGTGAAAACCGTGATATTTTTTTCCCTAAACTGGATTATAACCTGAACTTATTAACCTTTAGTGAAATTGCGGAACGTTATCTTAAAAGCCGGGGCTACGAACCGGTCCGGTGCGCGACAGAAGACGAGGCCCGCCGCCGGGTTCAGGAACTGAAGGGACAAAAAAAATATCCGGTATATTTCTTCCAAAGCGACACCACCGGCGAAAAAGACTTTGAGGAATTCTATACCGATAAAGAAATCCTCGATATGGACCGTTTCAAAGCCATAGGTATTATAAAAAACGAAGCCGGCTATGACGAGGGGAAATTAGAGCTGTTCAAAGAAACAATACAAAATTTACGGGCCGGCGGAAACTGGACCCGGCCGGATTTAATAGAACTTTTTAACCGGATGATTTTGGAATTCAATCATAAAGAAACCGGCAAGTTTCTGGACGGGAGAATGTAAGTAAGCGCTCATTTCTTCACGGACTTTCTTCATGCCGTCCTTCACTTCTCCCATCCGCCGCAATACCCTTTTAAGGATATGAACTATGAACAATACACCACTACGGCAAGGGGTTATCCGTTACCTTTGCGCAAAAGATCAAAACACGGAAACGCAGGACGACTTAGCGGTTTATTTTCACGCCTTTGAAAGCCGCTTTGACAGCGGCGCCCCATTTACCCTCTATTCTCCCGCGGTTAATAAACTTGTTTTGTATGTATACGAGGAGAATTGCGATCATAGGGGAATCCCCCGGAGTGTTTTCAGCGATAAGTGCAGAAAAATAGTAGAGCGCTTGCTGGAGATCGCGGCTATACTCGTTGATCTTGCGGAGCAAGGATATATCACCCTGGAATATTGCGGGAACAGCCGGAGCGAGCTTCCCGCAGATTACTCAAAGAACTGGCGGCGGTATGAGAATCTCTACACAAACGAGAGCGACGCCCTCTTATACATTATGTCCGTTACGATTACGCCCGCCGGGAAACTGTACCAGCTTAATCAGCGCCGCAGGATAGTTCTCCACAGAAACCGGTAATTTTATGGCAGCTTTCCGATACCCCGATAAAAAGCCCTGTCCGGCGCAATCCGGCACAGGGCTTTTTTTTGCGACTTTTTTCTTGTACCGCCCTGTAATGCAGGAATTTTGACGCGCATCCGAACAATCGTGTAAGACTATACCAACAAAAGAAATTTGTTGAAATATTTTAATACACTCGTCCTCTGTTATGATAGTTTGTAACTACTCAAGGCTCATGCGGGGGGGGGGGGGTAACTGAAACCCATTAGTAGTACCTTGCTTTGTCTAAAAAACACAGATAAATGAACTACCCCGCACTAAGGGCGTCGTCGTTATTGTATTCAGTCCATTTCTGTACTGTATAACGCTCTTTGATTGCTTTTTCTATTGCGTCCCCCCAAAAATCATGGATGGGTATATCAATTATTTCAGTTAGCTGCAAACAAAGTCATTAAGCTGGTTTCAGTCATACAAAAGGCGGCAGGTTCATTTCTTTACATTCTCAATAAGGAAGACCCCTGGAGCTTCAAGCGGCCAAATTTCCCTGTCTTCTCCCGGAAGGTACTCCTGCCTAAATAGATTATCCCGCAGGGGAATATCGCACTCTTCGCCGGGTCTTTCATAGAACGATATAAAGGCATTGGGATTAACAGCCTTAAGGGCGTCGGCTGCCGTATTGACAGCGATGCGGTTTTGTTCTTCCATAGTAAAAGCCCGGCAGCTTGGACAGGAACACCAACTCATCTCGTGGAAACGATCCGGCCACAGATGAAATACCTGAACATTGGGATGGGATTGGAAGCACTTCTTTGCCTCCTCGGTTAAGAGGGCTATTGTATCGGGGTTGGTAGGGCAAAAATTATAGCGCATCCGCCGTTTTCCCGAATCCATACGGAATATCCCCCGGTTAATAAAAAAATAGCGGCGCGGAACAAAGAATGAAAGGTCCCAGCCCCCCCGTTCTATAATAAGCCCGTATTTTTTTGCCTCATTAAGAAGCGCGTCCCGAAAGCCCTGAATTTTTCCAAATAGGTGTGATGAAGAGTTGTTCTTGTCCAGCGGTAGTATCAGCGCGTCAATGCGGTTGCGGGCAGCCCACAGGAGCAAGTTTTCAGCATCCTTGGGGCTGAACATAAAAAAATCATTACGGCTTATTACAAGACGCCGCCTTTTGGCTATATCCGGCTTACGTGAAGGCTGATACGCACTGGAAGACGCAAGCAGGTACTGACCGGGACGGACCAGATCGACCTGGGGCAGTTTCTCCCGTGCGGGGTTAGGCCAGCGGAAACCAAGCTGGTCCAGGAAATGAAACACGCAATTACAGAGCCCCGGCGCAGATTCACCGTGGAATTCTATACGATCTTTCCCAAAACGCCAACTAAACCCTATCCGTAGTTCCCCAGCGCCCCTGTTTTCAAAGTTAAAGATAATAACCGGTACAGAGTCATCCGGCGCAGGCCCCAATGCATCCGCTATATCCGTTTGTTTCGGGGGAAGCCCTGCCTGCCGTCTGAGAAAACTGATAGCCCGAACAAGCTCATCCGCAGCCTGCCGTGCAACATTTTCATTAAGCGGGCATAGGATAAGCCAATCCTTGGAAACATCAAAAAAAAACATACTTATATTATAAACTATTTTATTTTTTTATTCGACTGCCCTGCGGCCCAGGAGCGTTGCATTTACTTTTTCGGCCTCTCTGACGCCCAAGACGCATGATTTTGAAGAAATGAAGAACCCTGGAGCAAACCCAAACCCGAGGTATGCGCCCATTTTTCCAACCAACCATACCCGCCGGGCAAATTTACGCGTCAAACCTAATGTCCGCAGCGTGTTTACAGAATAAATTCATCATAAGTGTAGGCCGGGAAGGGTTATAGTTATACATTAAGCCTTTAAGCCGCGCCAACCTTAAACAAAATTCATTGAAGTCCTGATATTTAAGACGAAAAGTTCGTATTGTTCAAACCTGTCCGCTGCGGTTGCGGTACGCGGGCAGGCGGTTCGCGGTTAAAATTCTTTGAGTTCCGGCGGTTTCTCAAAAATTGAAAGTAAATGCGATAGTCCTGTCTTAGGCCCTTCACAGACGCCCGTTAGCTCTTTATAATAGAAAAAACAAGGAGTTTGTGGGGCTTTGCCCAAAAATTGTATAAATTTGCAAACTCCGAAAGGAGCCCCGTTAATCGGAATTTTTGCATGAAGGTATGCCAAAGGCACACTGAGCAAAAATTCACCAAAGTCCCGCAGGCTCCAAGGAACTACTCAAGGTCGCGGGATAGCGGAAACCCGTGTAAGGGACGCCGTGTTTCCGCGCTGTAACGGGCCGGTTTGAGTGAAAGGGGCAAAGCCCTATGGTTCGATGGGAACGGCCAAATATAATAGTTTTATTTTTTTTACGGATGAAACAACCCGCTTTAAACTATTAGGTAAATTTTTATTATTATATACATTAAGAGGAGAATAATATGGCTGCGGCAAATGAAACAGTATACGCTTCATTCGACGAGATGCGCGAATTTATGCGGCTTGCCTTTGTTACGGTAGGGGTGCCCGCGGAGGATGCGGCAATTTGCGCTGATGTTCTTATCGAATCGGATAAACGGGGGATAGACTCCCACGGTGTAGGCCGGCTTAAACCCATCTATATAGACCGGATTAAAGAAGGGATACAGAAAACGGTAACTCAGTTTGAGATTCTGAGGGAAACCCCTTCCACCGCGGTTATAGACGGGCATGACGGCATGGGGCATGTAATCGGCGTGAGGGCTATGAAAATAACCATTGAAAAGGCGAAGAAATGCGGCCTTGCTATGACGGCGGTGCGGAATTCAACGCATTACGGCATTGCAGGCTACTATGCGCTTATGGCCGCCCAGGAAGACATGATCTGTTTTACCGGCACCAATGCAAGGCCCTCTATCGCGCCGACCTTCGGCGTAGAAAATATGCTGGGAACCAATCCCCTTACCATAGGTTTCCCTACCGATGAAGATTTCCCTTTTGTGATTGACTGCGCTACCTCAATTACCCAGCGGGGGAAGATTGAACACTATGCCCGCATCAATAAGACCATGCCTTCCGGCTGGGTCATAGACGCAAACGGCGACGCGGTTACCGATCCAAATGCCGCGCTTAAAGGGCTTATTGCCGGAACCTGCGCCCTTACGCCCCTGGGCGGTATAGGCGATGAACTGGCCGGCTACAAGGGTTACGGCTATGCTACCGTAGTTGAAGTGCTTTCCGCGGCCCTCCAGGGCGGAACCTTCCTCAAAGCCCTCAGCGGGATAGGGCCCGAAGGCAAGCTCCATCCCTACCACCTGGGGCACTTCTTCATGGCCGTTGACATCAATGCCTTTATCGAACCTGCCGCCTTTAAGAAAACCGCCGGTGATATTCTGCGGGGACTTAGGGCGTCCAGAAAAGCGGCGGGCCGGGAGCGCATCTACACCGCGGGCGAAAAGGAATATCTTGCATACCTTGAACGAAGCAAGAACGGCATTCCTTTAAACCCGGCGGTCCGCGCTTCTCTGACTGCCGTGCGCGATGAGTACAAGGTAGCGCATGTCTTCTCCTGGGAGAAGTAAGGGCGGTTACAGCCTGACAATTCGGCTCTGGGTTAGCACCTCATAGCCGGTCTCGGTAACAAGGATATCATTTTCAAGACGGCATCCACCCTGGGCCGGATCGTAAAGGCCGGGTTCCAGGGTGAAGATCATCCCGGGCGTGAGTATCCAGTCGTTGCTGCAACGGTTCCGTATAGCAGGACCTTCATGGGCTTCCAGACCAATACCGTGGCCCAGGCCGTGGGGCATGATTTTACGGGCTTTTCCAAAGAAGTTGTCAACCGCGGCGGCAATGTTCCGGGCCTCCATTCCCGGTAATACCAGGGATAGGCCGGTTTTGTAGGCTTTTTCCGTAAGCGTAAGGAGCCTTTCCTGGGCTTTGGATAGGGGAGGGCAGGCAAAGCTCATGGTAACATCGCTGGTATATCCCCGGAGTTTCAGGCCGAAATCCAGTATGGAAAGGCCCTGCCGGGCAAATTCGCCTGCGGTATACGCGGGAAAGGCGTGAATACCGAAACTTCTACCGGAACCGGCTGCCAGCGTCTCAAACCCTGTCCCCTCACAGCCGCGTTTCCTTGCCTCGGTCTCGATAAAAAGGGCCGCGTCCATTTCCGTCTTGAGCTTGCCGGAACGCACGCCTTCTTCCAGATGATCTATCATTTCATTCGTTATCTGCGAAAGCTCGCGGTATATCGCAATTTCCTCCCCGTCCTTGACAGCCCGCAGCGCGGTTACCGCCTGTGTCGCACCAATATCGCGGCAGAGTATATCAAAATCGCCGAGGGCTTCAACATAGCTTAAAAATAAGGGATACGGCGTAGCCGGAGAGATTTCAAGTTTGGAACCTAGCGGGGTTTTGAATATCTCCAAGGCGGAGCGAAAGGCGATAAGCGCCTGTCTATCCATCTCGGTATAGGGAATAACCATCTCCGCGTCCGCGTATTTCAGGGCAATATTAATATCCCAGGGTATAAGAAGCGATTGCCTGTCCGCCGAAAGGAAGAGCAGCGCGTCCCCAGGCTGCCCGGTCATCCAGCGTACAGCCGGCTCCCTTCTCGGCTCGGTATCCTCAAACATAACCACCGCCACCCCTTCCTGAGCCATCCAATCGTATATTTTTTCACGTCGTGCTTTGTAAACATTCATAAGACGAGTATAACAGTTTTTAGCAATATGTTATAGAGGAGGGAAGAAATAGTAACTACTCAAGGCTAGGAGTTTCCCCTCGTCCGGGAGCGGTCCATATCCCTGGACGAAGCCGGGCGGCTTATCTTATACGGAGGAACCTCTACAATGTACTAAATTCATACCGCGTCCCTTCTGATGATACATATACACGGCAAAATATAGTATTGCTTTTATAATCTTCAATCGTTATATATGGTACCCCAGCCGCTTCTATGATTATTCTCCGGTGAATATGTCCCATAAACACCGCATCACCGCGGCCTTTCAACATGGATATTATCCATGCCCGCTCCCTCGTATCTGTAAATTGCACAATATCAACCGGGCTTTTAATAAATAAATTGGTATGGGTAAAAACAAACACGCGCCCTTTCGTATTTTTTAGCTCTTCCTCAAGCCATTCAAGCTGCGTTCTTCCCAGCGATCCGTTTGCCGAATCAAGCACAAACAAACTGGTATTGCTCGTTTCACTGCCAATACGGTAGCTGGTTGATCCGATCAAGTCTTTCCATTCCAGCCAGCCGTTAAAATAAATGTCATGATTCCCCACCACAGGATAACAAGCTATATTCAACGAGCGGGCAATCTCTATGAATTTCCGTATGTCCTCTCTGCTTCCATA
>JAISQR010000447.1 GCA_031274035.1 Treponema sp.
GCATGTTTATGCAAAAATTCCGATTAACGTGGCTCCTTTGGGAGTTTGCAAGGTATAAATTTGCAATAAATTGCAAATTTATACGATTTTTGGGCAAAGCCCCACAAACTCCTAGGCGCTCAGGCTGAACCCCAATGATGCCGCGGCGTATTCTAACAGGGGCCTTGGCTATGCTATGAAAGAAAACTATGCCCAAGCCCGCGCGGATTGGGAGCAGGTTTTGCAGCTTAATCCCAACTATGCCGGGGCGCGGGATAACCTTGAAGCGCTGCGGGCGATGGGGTACTAAGCAAAAACGAAGCGGGGCGCGTTTTCAGCGCCCCGCTCCCGCGAATTACGCGCGTACCCTATTCTTCCGCCTTATGCGCCTTCGCCGTTTTATTTATTATAATGAAAAGATAAACAAACCCCATAGAACGCAAAAAATAACGAAATGTGGGAATTTACACTTCCCTTGATTATTTCTACTTGTAAAAGAAACGTTTTTTTAATATGTTTATAGTAGAAAACGAAACAGCCGCGGAATAGCGGAGTTATACTATGGGGAGGCTTTATGACAATAGCCGAGATGCTTGAGCAAAGCGGAGTACTCACCCTGCTGGGTATGGGAATTGTATTTGGATTTTTGGTAATAATGATTATCACAATTACCGTTGTGGGTAAACTGATCCATGCTCTGGGGCTTGATAAGGACGTACAGGGAACATCGAATACGGCGGGCGCGGGGCCTGCACGTCAGCCGGTACCAGCCCAGGCGGGTAATAATAACGCGGCGGTTACCGCGGCGATAACTGCCGCCGTTAGTGAATACCGTAAAACAAACTCTTAAAGGAAAATGATATGCCGAAAGTAAAACTTACCGATCTGGTTCTGAGGGATGCTCACCAATCCCTGTTTGCTACCCGTATGGTTACCGCCGATATGCTTCCAATCTGCGAAAAACTCGACAAGGCGGGCTTTTTTGCATTGGAAGCTTGGGGCGGCGCCACTTTTGACTCCTGTATACGCTTTCTGAACGAAGACCCTTGGGAACGGCTCAAGAAACTCAAGGCCGTTCTGCCCAATACAAAGCTCATGATGCTCCTTCGCGGTCAGAATCTGCTGGGCTACCGGCACTATGCCGATGATGTGGTAGCCAAGTTTGTAGAATACGCTGCCAAGGATGGTATTGATGTGTTTCGTATCTTCGATGCGGTAAACGATCCCCGGAACTTCCAGGCGGCCACCAATGCGGCAAAGAAGACCGGTAAGCATATTCAGGCTGCCATCTCCTATGCCGTTACTCCCTTTCATACCATAGAAAAGTACGCGGAACTGGCAAAGCAGTATGCCGATGTCGGAGCCGATTCCCTGTGTATAAAGGATATGTCCGGCCTCTTAAAACCCTACGAGGCGTACAATCTGGTCAAGGCCGTCAAAAAAGTAACGGATATTCCTATCGAAATACATTCCCATGCGACAACCGGTATGTCGGTGGCAACCCTGGTTAAAGCCGCCGAAGCCGGCGCCGAGATCCTTGACACGACTATATCCTCCCTGGCTATGGGTACAAGCCATAGCCCTACCGAAACTATGGTAGAGATATTCCGGGGCACCGAATACGATACCGGTCTTGACATCAATCTGCTCCTGGAAATCGCCGCTTACTTCCGCGAGGTCCGCAAGAACTATAAGAAGTTTGAATCCAGCTTCCTTGGCGCCGACACCCGTATTCTGGCATCCCAGGTGCCGGGCGGTATGCTCTCCAACCTGGAGAGCCAGCTTAAAGAGCAGGGCGCTTCCGACAAGCTCGACGCGGTACTTAAAGAGATTGCCGTTGTCCAGAAAGATTCAGGTTATCCGCCCCTCGTTACCCCCACAAGCCAGATCGTCGGTACGCAGGCGGTGTTCAACGTGCTCTTTGGTAAATACAACCGCCTTTCCGGTGAATTCCAGGATCTTCTGGTAGGTAAATACGGCGCCTGTCCCGCGCCCAAGAATCCTGATGTAGTTAAGAAGGCCCTCGAATCCCTTAAAATGGAGAAGGAGATCACCCACCGGCCCGCGGACGATATCCCCAATGAGTATGAGAAACTTGAAGCGGAGACCAAGAAACTCCTGGGAACGGATACGGTTAGCGTGGAGGATGTTCTTACCTACGCTATGTTCCCCAAGGTAGCCCCGGACTTCTTCAAGAAGCGCTCCCAGGGGCCGGTGGTCTTCAAGCCGGAGCCCGACGCACCCAAGGCCGCGCCTCCAGCCGCGAACCAGGCAGCCCGCTATTCGGTCAATGTGAACGGCGCCAACTACGATGTCGTTGTTGCCCCCGCCGGTACGGTCGCGGTTGCTCCCGCCGCCTCCGCTCAAACCGCTCCTGCCGTATCCGGCCCCGCTATGACCGGCAGCATAACGATTCCCGCACCGGTAGCCGGTACTATTCTTAAATACGCGGCCGCCGAAGGCGCCGATGTTGCCGTAGGGGAAACGATCCTCATTATTGAGTCTATGAAGATGGAACTGGAGATCAAGTCAACCGCGGCGGGTAAGATTCATTTCCTTGCGCCTATCGGAACCCAGGTAGCCGCTCAACAGCCTGTGGCCGAAATAGGCGGTGTTGCCGTGCCTGCCGCTCCCGCCCCGGCCGCACCCCCTCCGTCCGCGGCGCCCGCTCCTGCCGCGGCAGGTCCCGGCGGAGCGGGAACGGTTATTCCTGCTCCGGTAGCCGGAACCGTGCTCAAATACGCGGTTAACGAGGGGAGCCAGGTTGCCTCCGGGGACACGATTGTCATCATTGAGTCCATGAAGATGGAATTGGAAATTAAGTCTACCGTTGCGGGTAAGGTTCACTTCCTCGTACCTACCGGTACGCAGGTTGCGTCACAACAAGCCCTGGCGGAGATCGGTTAAAGCCGAATAGAGGATAGTTAAATGTTAAACAACAAAAAAGACCCTGTTTGGGTAACGAAGATATGTTTTGCCCTTTTAATCGGAGCGTTTGTATTCTCCTTTATGCCGCGCGTTGTTGCCCAGGCAAATTCTTCCTCCGGCGGAGTAAAGGACTATGCTTCCATCAATAATCCCGATGGTATTATACCCGGAAGCGAGGAGATTAAGCCCATCACTATCGGTAGTTTCGCCGAGAATATTGCGAAAACTACCGGCCTCTTCGCCTTTTTTACCGATAAGGAGGTGAAGGAAACCCCCGCGGGGGACCCTATCACGGTGTTCGGCTGGCAGGAATTCCTTATGGTTGCCGTGGGTTTTCTTATCGTATATCTGGGGGCGGCAAAAGGCTTTGAACCCCTGCTCCTCATCCCCATAGGATTCGGGACGATCTTCGTCAATATCCCCTTTGCCGGCATGGGGGCTAGGGAGATTATTCAGCACGTTATGGAGAATGGGGAGATAGTAGAGAAGGTAACTCAACATCCGGGATTTCTTGATATCATCTACGAATCCGGCGTTGGGAACGAATTCTTTCCCCTCATTATCTTCATGGGGATTGGCGCCATGACCGACTTTGGCCCCCTTATCGCCAATCCTAAAACCGCGCTTCTAGGCGCCGCCGCGCAATTCGGCGTTTTTGGTACGCTTTTCGGCATTAGCGTTGCAAACTTTATACCGGGTGTTACCTTTAACCTCAAGGAAGCGTGTTCAGTGGCCATCATAGGGGGCGCCGACGGTCCTACGACTATCTACATCGCCGCGAAGCTGGCCCCCCATCTGTTGGCTACCGTCGCGGTGGCGGCCTATTCGTACATGGCGCTGGTGCCTATCATCCAGCCGCCTATTATGAAGGCCCTTACCACCAAGCATGAAAGGCTTATCAGGATGAAGCAGCTTAGGCCGGTTTCAAAGGTAGAAAAGATATTCTTCCCGCTGGTGGTTTTTGTGCTTTCTATTCTCCTTATCCCCTCGGCGGCGCCTCTTATCGGCTGCCTTATGTTTGGTAACTTTATCAGGGAGTGCGGCGCGGTGGAACGGCTTTCCAAGACCCTGCAAAACGAGCTTATCAACATCGTGTCGATATTTCTTTCCCTCGGAGTCGGCAGCCAGATGACTCCTGACCGCTTCCTCAACTCCTCATCCCTTATCATAGTGCTTATGGGGCTTGTAGCCTTTGCCATTGCCACCGCTACAGGTATTCTGGTCGCCAAGTTTATGAACCTCTTCCTCAAAGAGAAGATCAACCCGCTTATCGGTTCCGCCGGCGTTTCCGCCGTACCTATGGCCGCCCGTGTTTCCAATAAGGTGGGCCTGGAATTTGATCCGGGGAACTTCCTTCTTATGCACGCTATGGGACCCAATGTGTCCGGTGTCATAGGGACCGCGATTGCGGCCGGTGTTATGATTGCGGTATACGGCTGATAGAGCGGCATGATAGGAGTTTGTGGGGCTTTGCCCAAAAATTGTATAAATTTGCAATTTATTGCAAATTTATACCTTGCAAACTCCGAAAGCATGCCCGTTTATCGGGATTTTTTGCATATTCATGCAAAAAATCCACAAGTGCAATCGGACACGAAGTGTCCGCAGATGCTAGCGTTCATCACGGCGAAGGAGATAGAG
>JAISQR010000497.1 GCA_031274035.1 Treponema sp.
TATACGTGTTCTCAAGTGCTTGGGGACCCTGTGGGTCCCTCACAAAGGGGCAAAGAAACCGCTCCCGCTTGGTCGCGGCATTAAAGCCTTTCGCTCCAATCGGCTCATTTGGGACTAAAATCTCCTGGCCAAAAGCCCCTCCGTTCCGCCGATTGCGCCACGGTAGTGGCGACGCTATCCCCGCTAGTCTGAGTAGTTACCTCCCTTCACATTCATGAATTTTTATACGGTTTTAAGCGCAATCGCAGCAAACTGCTATGGTCTATACCGGCTCTTCTATTTCAGGTTTGGACGCCGCGCCGCGAAGAGCGGATCGGGCCGATTCCGCATTGGCGCGTTTACGCCAGGCATGGATTACCAAGGCCAGGGCTATAATGGCATAACTGAACGCGTCTCTAAAGTACTCGCCTATTTGGGCATCGCCGAAAAGGTTTGTACCCGCACGGGGAACAACAATGTACATTAGGTGAAGCAGTAGGGTGCCGATAAAGACATTAGGTATACTAGCCCTGCTTACAGAAGCTCCCCCTACAAGGATAGCCGCGGCGGCCATAAAGCCGGTCTGTGTATGAGCGTTGTAGGTTGCAATGTTCCCCATGTTCTGAAGAAAAATTATCTGCCCCAGGCTTGCAAGAACAGTGGAAATGACAATGGCGAGTATCCGTGTTTTATCTACGGGGATACCCGCTGCATGGGCTACAGCCTGGTTCTGGCCTACTGCCCGCATATCCTGGCCCAGTTTAGTCTTTCTAAACCAGATGATGAACAGGCATAGGACGCCGATTATAAGGTAATTAAACACCGGTACGGAAATAGTCCCTATGCGCAGGGGAATAAACCTATCCAGCGACTGCCGTACCGCATCCAGGTTGAGCGTATTCCGTATGCCGTAACCACGGCTTAAAAGGATCGTAGGCGAGTGTATAGGAATGATTGCGCCCATCATATAGAGGACGACAAGCTGATAGAAGCCGTCCATAAAAAAACCCAGAACATAACCGGTAACCATCTCCCGCCCGCGCGCCCGGTTGAGTATCTGCCCGGCTGTCCAGCCCAGAAACCCGGCAATAGGTATGGCGATAAGACTGGCAAAGATTAGTCCGGGAACGCCGACTATATTCCAGTCTACCGTGAAGAGAAGGCCGATCTGTCCTGCCATTGCCCCCAGTACCATGCCGAAGTTGATTCCCATGCCCGCCATGATAGGGAGGAGGAGACTGAACACCAGGAAGCAGTTCCGCCCTATACGTGTAAGTATCTCCTGTATTATAGAGGTGAGGGGAAGGCCGGAAACAGGAATTGCCACAAGGGTAATGATCACAAAGATCATCACCACCGCGTTATCCGCCAAAAAACTGCCGTAGTTGAAGTTTTTTTTCATTTAGCCGCCTTTGTTTTCCGGGTTAGGGCATAGATTATCATTCCGTTACTTATAAGGATACGGATAACTTCGGACATATCGGTTCTAAGCACATTGTTTATTACCGAAGGGGTCATGGTAAGTATGCTCTGGAAGAGGAATGTTCCTACGATCACGTTAAGGATGCTGGCCTTGTTTACCGAAGCGCCGCCAAGAAGTATGGCGGCTACCGCGGGGAAAGCCATAAACAGAGGGGCTGTGTATAGCTGGATAAAGCCGAACCCCTGTTGATAGGTAAGAATACCGACCGCGCCATAAATTGATGAAATAACTACGCCGATAATCCGGCATCGGTCTATCGAAACCCCGGAAGCCCGTGCAAAACCGGCGTTTGAACCTACGGCAGTAAGGGCGGTTCCGATACGGCTGCGCATAAAAAGCCACATAATAAGGGCCGCTGCCGCAAAGAAGAGTATTGCGCCGGTCGGAAATTCAAAGTAGGGGCCTATCTTAACAACAAGGAAATTGTTCAGCACCCGCGACCAGTAACCGTCCAGGGTTATGGTGGTACGCAGTCCTTTCCCTGTGTAACCCCAAACCATAGTGGGGTTGGTATAAGGCAGTATAAGCCACATAATTGCCATGAACGTAACAATAGAAAACCCCACATACATGGCAATGGTCATTTCCTCGCCCTTAACCTTGTTGAGAAGAAGGCCGTAAAGGTATCCCAAGACGACGGCAAAAGGTATGCTGAAAATTATTGCCGCAAAAAAACCGATACCGCCGGTCAAGCGTAACTGCATGGCCAGCGTAGAACCCAGAAGGCCCCCCACAATCCCGACAGGAAGCCCAAAGTTAAGGCCTGTGCCGGACTGCATCATAGGTACCATAGCCAGAACCATGACTCCGTTCTGTCCGAAACGAACCAATACATCTTTAAGGGAACTATCGGCATTTACTCCTACAAAGGGAGCGGCAATAAAGAGGGCCGCTACAAAGAAGAAAATAATGAGCCTTGGCCAGCCGAAATCGATAATAAATTCCCTGATCTTTGTGTTTATGTCTGTACTCACAGGCTTTCTCCGAATCTTATAAATATTGACAGCCTTTGTATCTATCACAAAGGGGGCCCGCCGTTCTAAAAATCTAACCGTTATTTTTATTGATATCCTTAACCCCGGACATCAATAAGCCGAAATCGGTAACCGGCGCGTCCGGCGTAAGGATTCCCGCAATGCGGCCCTCGTCCACAATAGCTATACGGTCGCAAATAGAACGCAGTTCTTCCAGTTCGCTCGAAACAATTATAATGGTAGTTCCCTGATCGCGGTTATAATGCGTCAAAGTATCAAGAACGATTTTTTTTGCCCCCACGTCTATACCGCGGGTAGGCTCGGAAACAAAGAGCAGTTTCGGTTTCAAGGCAAATGCCTTGGAGAGGCATATTTTCTGCTGATTCCCGCCGGACAACTCCTTGGCAAGCTGCCTGGTACCGGTACACCTGATCTCCAGCTTTTGAATATACTCCTCCGCCAGTGTCCGCATGGCCTTTTCATCCCTAAGCTGAAACAGGCCGCCCAGATAAGATTTAAGGTACTGCCCCTTGAGCTGTATGGCCCCAAAGGCTATGTTCCACTCCAGACTTTCGTCAAGGAGAAGGCCGACCCCCCGCCTGTCCTCCGAGACAAACGCGGCGCCGGCATCCAGGACAAGACGGGGGTTCCCCAGACTAATCTCCCTGTTATCTATGAAGACCTTGCCTCCCGCGGCAAAAAGGCCGTTGATACCGTTAGGTATACCCAGCTTGCCTTGGCCGGCAAGCCCCCCTATACCGAAAATTTCACCTTCCTTAACAGAAAAAGTAACATCCCGTACTGTTTCTCCGGGCATATCTACCCAGAGCCGCTCAGTGCGGAAGGCTTCGCCTTTCAACTGCCGCTTTTCCTGATGACGGGAAACATCGACATCCCTGCCGACCATCCATGTTGTAATATCCGGCACGGTGAGATTTTTATTTTTAACATCCTTAATAATGTTACCGTCCCTCAGCACTATCACACGATCCCCAATTTCAGTTACCTCATGGAGGCGGTGGGAAATAAAAATGATGGCAATACCTTCTCCGGCAAGCCGTTTTAGGCCGGCAAGAAGTATATCCGCTTCGCTTTCGGTAAGCACGGCTGTAGGTTCATCCAATACAAGGAGCTTTACCTGATTCCTGCTTATTTCTCTGGCAATTTCGGTAAATTGTTTATGGGCTACCGGCATCTCAGAGACAACCGTATCGGCGGAAATGTTCACACCGAGCTTTGCTATGGTCTTGGCGGAATGATTCATCATTTCATCGCGTTTAAGCGTGGCAAGCCGCTCCCCGAATAGTTCCACAGCCGGATTATAACGAACCGGTTCACGGTTTAGCATAATGTTTTCAGCGGCGGTAAACCCAGGAATAAGGGAAAATTCCTGATGCACCATGCCTATTCCCGCGTCAAGAGCTTCAAAAGGAGATTTAAAAGAAACGGGTTTACCGTTTATATAGATTCGGCCTCCGTATCCGCCGGTATCGGCGATATCCGACATGCCAAAGAGAATGTGCATAAGGGTAGTTTTGCCGGCTCCGTTTTCTCCTACAAGGCCCACAATTTCACCGCTATTAAGGGAAAAATTGACATTCGAAAGGACGGTTGTCCCATAGAAATCTTTTGAAATATTTTCTAATTTTAAGAGGGGAATGTCATTCGCCATAAATCATCCTTATTCGTGAAGGAAGTATGTAAATTCATTGGAAAGCGGCGGCCCATACCTCAATCAACAATTATCGAATCGAGGTATGGACCAAGGACGCAAATCACGCTGCGCCGCAAATTTGCGCTGTCAGTTCTGTCTTTGGAACTTTATGTTGAAGTACTTTTCAGGGACTACCACATCGGTAGCGCCCATGTAACCCCTGCCCATAATATAGGTATCCATATAGACCAGTATCTGATTCCGGGCGCGCACGCCGGTAGCAGCGTCCTGGTAATAGATGCCGTTCCATTTAGCGCCGGGCGTGGAATCGCCTAAGGCGGCAAAAAGGTCTTCACGGCTGTCAATCTTGGCTTTTCCATCAAGGATGCGTTTTGCATATTCGCCCATACCCACGCTGCATGTATAGCCGTAAGAATAGGCCCAGGTTCCAAAACGGCCTGATCCGCCCTGATCGATAACCGCCTGCTCTACCTTTTTAAGAATTGCAGGAAAGTTGCCTTTTTCGGCGGTCAGGTCTATACCAAGGGCGCCCGGATAACCTTTAATGGGGGAAGGGAGGGAGTCTTCGGGGAAATAGCCGCCCACCCTGATAAGCTGGCGGAGCAGGGGTTCGCAGTGAGCGTCGTTGGTAACAAAGAACGCAGCCTTCTGCCCGTACTGGGCTACCCACTGGGGGGTCTGTTCCAGAATGAATTGCTGGGCCCCGGCGATCCCCACATCGGAGGTCGGATCGGGGGCGGTAACAAATACGAATTTAAGCCCCAGGTCGTTGCAGGCTTCCTCAAATATCTGCCGGCGGAGGCCCAGGGTCTGAGAGGACATGTGTCGGGGGAAGCTGATATGCACAAAGGTATCACAGCCAAGCTGTTTTGCCTCCCAGGGGATAGTATAACCGCGGGAGATAAAGTCCGCATTGATGGCAAGGTCGGCAACTTTCTGTATAACCAGGGGATCTTCCTGGGGCTGAACCGCGAAAAGCAGGATGTCGGGACGTTTTTCCTTGACACGGCGGAAGGCTTCTGCCGTACCGGGAATGGCCTGATTCATGACGATAGCCTTCATCAAAGGATCGTCCGCCAGGGTTGTTACCTGGGTAATAGTCGTTTCCTGCTGGGCCATAAAATTATCGGGGTAGGTAACATGCTGGATAATGCCGCCGTTGGCCACGGCGCCATAGCGCCGGATAAGTTCTTCAGCGCCCCGTAAGTCGTCATCGGACTGGGAAACCGTACCGGTAACAATACCGATGTGGTAGGCAGCCGGCGCCGCTCCGCCTCCCTGATCACGCGCGGCATTTCCAAATGCAAGCGTCATACCCATAATCAGAGTAAGCATCAGCAAACAAAATTTCTTCATTATAACAAACTCCTTCTACAATTTAACGAGAACCTCGAAAACCCCGCCGGGATTTTAAAGGTTCCTTAATTACTATTCTCTATATACATAGATTGAAAAAATGTATTAATTTTTTTGGAATTTAATACTGTAATACTTTTCAGGTACGGTTTGAGCGGTAGTCGGAAGGTAGCCTTTGCCCATGATGTAGGTATCCATATAAATGAGAATTTGATTTCTGGCCCTCACTCCGGTATTGGCGTCCACGTAGAAACCGCCGTTCCATTTTGCGCCGGGGGTAAATTCACCCAGAGCCGCATAGAGATCCGCCGTACTGTCAATCCTAGCCTTCCCGTCAAGTATCCGCTTGGCAAATTCGCCAAGGCCCGCACTGACGGTAAACCCGTAGGAGAATGCCCACGTACCAAACTTACCTGAACCGCCTTTTGTAACAACCGCGTCCTCAACTTTTTTAAGGATTGCGGGGAAATCGCCCGCCTCAGCCGAAAGGTCAATGCCCAGGGCGCCAGGATAACCCATAAGGGGGCTTGGAAGATCGGCTTCTACAAACATGCCGCCGTATACAAGAAGCTGTTTAAGAAGAGGCTCGGTATGGGCGTCGTTGGTACAGAAGTAGACTGAATTTTTGCCGTACTGTTGTATCCACTGGGGGGTCTGTTCCAGAATATACTGCTGGGCTCCGGCAATGCCCACGTCCGATGTTGGATCCGGCGCGGTAACAAACACGAACCTAATACCAAGATCGTTGCAGGCGGCCTCGAATATCTGGCGGCGCAAACCCAGGGACTCATAGCTCATGTGCCGGGGAAAGCTGATGTGGACAAAGGTATCCGCTCCAAGCTGTTTTGCCGCCCAGGGGATAGTATACCCGCGGGAGATAAAGTCCGCGCTGACCGCCAGGGTAGCCGATTGCTGGATAACCAGAGGATCTTCATGGGATTCACCTGCAAAGAGCATGATGTCAGGCCGCTGTTCCTTAACTCGCCTGAACGCCTCGGCAGTACCGGGAACGCCCTGGTTCACGATGATAGCTTTCATCAGCGGATCCGATGCCAGGGTAGTAATCTGGGTGATGGTGGTTTCCTGCTGGGCCATAAAGCTGTCGGGGTAGGTAACATGCTGGATGATTCCGCCCTCAGATACCCTGCCGTAACGGCGTATCAGTTCCTCGGCGCCGCGCAGATCATCCTCGGATTGGGAAACCGTCCCGGTAACAATACCAATGTGGTATGCCTGGCCCGATACTGGAGACGCGCCCGTCTGCCGGTTTGCGCTTGCAAACGCAAAGCCGCATACGGAGAATACCGCCAAGAGCAATGCAATTTTTTTCATCTTTTCCTCCTAAAAATAAAGGTGTCTTTTATGCCCTATTTTCGGCCTTTCGCCAAAAGCAGCCGGAATTATTTATCTTATTTGATTAAGATCATAACTCTCTGTATACTTTCATCTACAAGCCTTAAATAAAGCAATCTATTTAACTATATTCTCATATTCCCAGAATACTTGACAAGCCCATTAATTCATTTCTTTTATAAAAACTGGAAAAAAATACAAATTTCGTAACCGTTCAGATATATGCGATATTTATACGTGTTCTCAAGTGCTTGGACAGGGTCCCTCACAAAGGGGAACTGTCCCCTTCGCTCCAACCGGCTCATTGCGCCGGCTGCTCTCGGAGTTTGCGGGCTTTGCCCGAAAATCGTAAATTTGCAAACTCCCACATGCTCCTCGGACTTTAGTCCGCTCCCTGCATAGTCCTGAGTAGTTGCTGAATGGGTTCTCTAAAATACAATCGCTATTTTTAGAGACGCCTATATTGACAGTTTTTCGTTTTCTCATCATGGTATGCGTATGTATAGTTCTTATTCTGATATAAATAAAGCTCTTCCTACGGAATTCCGTAAAGCCGCGGAGGAATTGTTCCCCCCCAATGGGTATCCGGCAGGTAAGGAACCCTGTATCGAAGCCGCGGCGGCTTTTGCGGATATTTTGGGAATAGGCGCCGAATACCGGCGTTTGCTGAAGGCAGAAAAGACGGGCCGCGAGATGCGGCAATTTTTGGGGCATTTTCAGAATAATTTGGACCTGTTGATCCAGAAAACTTGGGTTGCCAAGGTTGATGTTGACCGCAAAGAAAAGCTCCAGAATCAAATTCCGAATCTTATTGCCGGTTTTGAGCGAGGAGATTACCAAAATACCCTAACAGAATTCGGCGCTATCCTGGAAGAATTATTCTATCTCTTTTTCGGCGCTCAAAGTCATAAAGAGGATTTTTCCGAGTATATCTTTAGGGTAGACCCGCAGATAGGTCTGTTCTGGTGGTATGGTACACAAATCGGCAGCCTGAAAAGCGAAGAGCGGCAGGCGGGCGGCGCTGCGCATATTAACACTAACACCGATAAAGCTGACGTAAATGAAGATACCCTACAGGTGAACAAGGAAAGCCTGCGGGCGGTTTTGTTGATAGGGATTTGCTACCTTGCCAATTTTTAGATAGTTGTAGCTATTTCCCTTCCTAAATTCTTATATCGTAGAGCTATTCCCAAAAACTGAAGTATTGGGAAGGCCTTTGTATTTTGGAATTATTCCAATTTTTTTTTGCTGGAGGATTTTATATATGGAACATAATAATGATATGCCGTTTCCGGCTGCGCCGGAGAGCGGTACGGATTTTATCAGCGAATTTATCAAGGAAGATTTAGCAAACGGCCGTTTTAGCTATGTCCATACCCGGTTTCCGCCCGAACCTAACGGCTGGCTCCACATAGGGCACTGTAAAGCATTTTATATCGATTTTTCTATGGCAGAGAGGTTTGGAGGCAAGTGTAATCTCCGCTTCGACGACACCAATCCTGAAAAAGAAGATATTTCCTATGTTGAAGCGATCAAGCGCGATGTTAAATGGATGGGTTACGACTGGGAGGATAGGGAATACTACGCATCGGATTACTATGAATATCTTTACGATCTGGCTGTCAGGATAATCAAAAAAGGCCATGCCTATGTAGACGATCTTTCGGAAGATGAGATTAGCGAATACCGGGGCACGGCAGCGGCGGATAAAAACAACATTACCTATACTCCGCCGGGCCTGAACAGCCCCTGGCGGGACCGGACGGTAGAGGAAAACCTGGACCTGTTTGCGCGGATGCGGGCGGGGGAATTTCCCGACGGCGCCAAGACCCTGCGCGCCAAGATCAACATGGAGGACCCTAACCTGCTTATGCGGGATCCGGTGATGTACCGGATACGCCGGGAACATCATTACCGTACAGGAAATAAATGGTGCATTTATCCTATGTATGACTTTCAGCATCCCCTGTCGGACGCAAAAGAAGGGATTACCCATTCCCTCTGTTCTTTGGAATACGAGATACACAGGCCCCTGTACGAATGGTTCATCCGTGAGGCCGAGGTATTTCCCAGCCGGCAGATCGAATTTGCCCGTCTCAACCTGACCCATACGGTGATGAGCAAACGATGGCTCCTCCGTCTGGTTCAGGAAAAATACGTTTCCGGCTGGGACGATCCCCGAATGCCGACCATTGCGGGGCTCCGGCGCCGGGGCTATACTCCAGAAGCGATACGCAGTTTTGTCTCCCAGATAGGGATCGCCAAAACCGACAGTATGGTGGATATTGCCTTTCTGGAATACTGTCTGCGGGAAAACCTGAACAAAACCAGTGCGCGGGTTATGGCGGTTTTGAAGCCCCTCAAACTTATCATTGAAAATTGGCCCGCAGGTAAGGCCGAAGAACTTGAAGCGGTGAATAACCCTGAAGATCCTCATGCGGGAACAAGGAAGCTGCTATTCTCCGGGGAGCTTTGGATCGAAAGGGAAGATTTTGAGGAGGTTCCGCCGCCCAAGTACTTCCGTCTCTATCCCGGCAACTCGGTACGGCTCCGTTACGGCTATATTGTTACCTGTACGGGCTTTGACAAGGACGCGGATGGAAATATTAGCGCCGTGCGCTGCACCTACGATCCCGCGACAAAGGGGGGCAATGCCCCCGATAACCGCAAGGTAAAGAGTACAATACACTGGGTTTCGACCGCACACGCATTCCCCATTGAAGTGCGGGTCTATGATTACCTTTTTAGTGCGGAAAAGCCGATGGATACAGCGCCTGGGGAGACCTTCCTGGATAAACTTAACCTTAATTCCCTTGAGATAATCCCCGAAGCATACGCTGAAGCCAGCCTTGCCGATACAGCGGCTGGGGATCGTTTCCAGTTTGAACGGCTGGGCTACTTTGTACGGGATCCCTACGCCGGATCCGGGGGCAGGGTTGTCTTCAATAAAACCGTGGGACTGCGCGATGCGTGGGCTAAGATAGCGAAAAAATGAGCAGCCGGGGAGCCGGATTTTTTGCTCGGTGTGCCTTTGGCGCACCCTTATGCAAAAAAATCTCTAAATTAACGGCTGCTTTGGGAGTTTGCGTTTACTTTAAGCGGTGGAATTAAAGAACGAAACACAGCGGACAGTTTTTTCATTTTTAGGGTATTATTAAGGAAGGAGGTATATATGACTAAAGAACCGGTTATGGGCCTGACCTTTGAACAGGTCTGGGCGTTGTTTCAGGAGACTGATCGAAAGATGCAGGAAACTGATCAGAAGATGCAGGAGACTGATCGAAAGATGCAGGAGACTGACCGGAAGATGCAGGAAACCGCCCAAAGGATCCGTGAAATATCTGAAGAAAATAGACGTAGGTCTCAGGAGACCAGCGAGATATTTGAAAAGACTATTCTGGCTATCGAGAGAGACTCCAAAGAGACGCAAAAAAAAATCGGCGCTTTGACTAACCGGATCGGTGAAATAGTTGAACATCTGATGACTCCGGAACTGCACAACAAGTTCAGAATTTTGGGTTATAGCTTTAGGAATATGGCTCGGGATTACGATATCTACGATACTGAGGATCGGCATTTGGCAGAGGTGGATGTGTTTCTGGAAAACGGGGACTATGCTCTGGCAGTAGAGGTGAAGACTAAACCATCACAAAGCGATGTGGATAACCATGTAAAGCGGTTGGAGGTATTACGGAACTGGGCTGACCAGCGGCATGACAGGAGGAAGTATCTGGGAGCGTTGGCCGGAGCGGTTATCACAAACGAGGTGAAGGAGTATGCGTTTAAGCGAGGTTTTTTTGTTATAGAACAATCGGGGGATACGGTGCAGGTAGAACGGCTGCCAGCGCCCTGGGAGCCCAAAGCGTGGTAGAATTTTGGAAGCGGTTTTGCTGAATATCCCCTTAATCATAATCGGACACTTAAATCAAGGGTCGTTAAGTAAACAAAACGGCCTAAAGTCCGTTTTGTTCCAATAAAACTTTATTGCTTAATATTTCTTTTGCAGGTCCGTCGGCGCTGATCCTGCCATGTCTAAGGAGGATTACCCTGCCGCATAGGCTGAGGGCCAGGTCAAGATCGTGCGTGGCGATCATCATGGTTTGAGTTAATCCTCCGAGGATACTGATAAGGCCGCGCCGGGATCGGGGGTCTAGAAAGGAAGAAGGTTCATCCAGGAGGAGGAGGGACGGTTCCATTACCAATACTCCAGCCAAGGCTGCAAGCCGTTTCTCGCCCCCCGAAAGCTTATGGGAAAGCCGTTTTTTAAGATGAGAAATGCCAAGTTCCTCCAGAACAGCGGCTATTCTGATTTGAATGGTTTCTTCCGTAAGGCCGTAATTTCGGGGACCGAAGGCGATATCCTCCTCCAGGGTGGGCATAAAAAGCTGATCGTCGGGATTTTGAAACACTAGGGCTGCTCCGCGCCGTACTTCTCCGAGGGTATCTTTGCGTACCGGTATACCGCAGACCATAAGCTCCCCCTCCGCCGGCGGCAGTATACCGATGAGGCTTAAAAGCAGGGTAGATTTCCCCGCCCCATTAGCGCCGATGAGTGCGACCCGTTCCCCGGTACTGACTGAAAAACCGATATTCTCCAGGGCCGCCGCATCGCTGTTGTATTTTACCGAAAGAGACGCCGCTTTTATCACTTTAGCCGGCCTGCCAATCCGCCAAAGAATAGGCTCAGATTGAAGAAGCGCAGGGTGATCATCCCTCCGCTCACTATGATGGTATAGACCCAATCGGAGGGGCGGAGGGGGTGAACAGCGGCGGCTTGATACACCCCTTCAAAACCCCGGCACTTCATAGCCTGGTAGACCCTCTCCGCCTTGTCAAAACTGCGGAGCAAAAGCTGTCCAAGGAAACTTCCCATATCCTTCATTTTGATACCCTTTTGACAGGGGGCCCGTAGTATATAGGCGGTGAACATAGAGGCGGCTTCGTGGATCAGGGTAGAAATATACCGGTAGGTCATAAGCAACTGGAGGCTCAGGATTTTTGGCATTCCCATTACCGTAAGCTGACGGCTTATGTCAACAAAGGATGTAGTAGCGATGAGGAGCAGCACCGCAAAGACGGTGAGGGCTGTTTTCAGCATAATGGAGATAAAGGAAAGGAGCCCAAAACTTACCGGGAAATTCCCCAGGTAAAAGGCGGTCTCTCTAAGGATGAAGAGGTTGCTTATCCCCCCTACAAGGGAAAAGGGCAGGGCCGCATAGAGCCGTACCAAGAGGGGCCTCCATGAAGTTCCCGAAAGGGACATGAGTACCGCAGGATAAAAGAACAAGGGAACCAGGGCGCTCACATCCCGGGAGGGGAAGGAAATAACTGTTGCCATATAGACTAAGGTGGTGAGTATTTTAGCGGCTGGATGGAGCCGGTGAACAGGAGAATTACCCCTGGCAAGCTGTTCCAGTTGATTAATTCCCGCAGCACTGTGGTAGAGGCCCACGGTTTCCCCCTTTATAAGCAACGCCGGTTCGGCGGAAGAATATGGTAACGGGTTGACGCAAATTAAAAGGGCGTCAGGCGCCTGCTCCTATGTTGGATACGGGGTATTATATACCCCGCCGTACAATCGGACACGAAGTGTCCGCGGCTGCTAGGAGTTTGTTGCGCTTCGCGCATAAAATAGTATAAATATTCATAAGCATGAATATTTATACCTTACAAACTCCGAATACTCGAAGAGTACAGCATGCCCGATGATCGGGATTTTTTGCATATTCATGCAAAAAATCCACAAGTGCTCGGACACGAAGTGTCCGCGGCTGCTAGACCTGGGCCTTTCTTCGCAGGCCGTGGATGAGAAGCCCTATCCCTCCGGCAAGGGCGACCGTGATGCTGCTGCCGATAATCCCCGCGGCGGCAGTACCCAGGGCGGAACCTTCCGCGTTCCCGGCAAAACCGTAATCGGGCATGAAGGCGGTAGCTTCTACTACAGCCCCCGCCGCATCGTATACCGGGCCTTCCCGTTCAAGCTCCGCGGCCCCGGACACGCCTTCCATAGACCACTCAAGCCCATCGGGGTAGGCGGAGGCGAATATCGACAGAACCCCTCCTACAAGGACGGTAAGAACAATAAAACTGATGAGGATATTTTTTAAGGGAAGGGTTACGGGCATTTTGGTGTTTTCCGCCGTGCTTTCTAAAAGTTCAGGCCGGAGGCTCTGAACATAGCAGAGCACCGCAGCGGTAATGATCCCTTCTATCAACCCAATGGCAAGATGGATGGGCTGCATTAAAAGGAGGAAAGCCCCGAAGGGCAGTTCGGTAACACCGGAAAAAAGGGTCTCCAGAACCACGCAAAAGGCCCCTGCCTGGAGACCTATAACCACGGAAGCCACCGATGCGGCGAGTATCCTCTTCTTGTCCATGCCCCCGGCGGTAATTGGTTTAAAGACAAACCGGTAGGCCAGGAAACAGGCGGTAACCCCCATATTAAAAACATTACAACCATAGGCCAAAAGCCCCCCGTCCGCGAAGAAAAGACACTGGATAAGGAGCACCGATGCCAAGGTAAGCAGGGCCGGAAAGGGCCCCAGGAGGCTCGCAAGGAGTATCCCCCCGCCTATATGTCCACTTGAACCGGTCCCGGGGATGGTGAAATTTATCATCTGCCCGGCGAATACAAAGGCCCCCATTACCCCCATCATGGGTATTTTCTTTTCATCCAGCCTGTCCCCTGAAACCTTTTTTACCGCATAACCGATAGCCGCGGCACTGACCGCGGTCATAACCCCGCCCACTATGGGGGAAAGCAAAGCGTCCGCCATGTGCATAAATACACTCCTGTAAAGTATAATAGCAGCCTGTTGTGTACAAGTAACTGCTGCATTGAGAGTTTGCAAGGTATAAAAATTAACTTTTGTGAATTTTATACGGTTTTACGCGCAAAGCGCAACAAACTCCCAAAGGAGCCCCGTTAATCGGAATTTTTGCATGAATATGCAAAAATTCACCAAAGTCCCACAGGCTCCTAGGCTTACAAAACAGAAAAGCCATGAAGGCCAGCCTGTTTTATCCAAGCATAAGCCTTCATGGCTTTCTGGTTATCCTGACAGCCGCGGACACTTCGTGTCCGATCAGCGGGCTTTTTTACCGAACCGTTTTCAGAATTACCGTTCAATCTTCATGATTGATATAGCATAAGTATTATAGAATTTATAACGGGAATGTGTCAATTATTGTAAAAACAAAAAATGGCAACTATTCAACTTTGGAGCGCGGGGCGTCCTAAAAGTTTAATTCCAGATTGTTGGTTTTATTCGAAGGGGGGCGCCCCGCCTCTCTGGGCTAAACTTGACCGAAACTTGAGAACGAAGAAATTTGACCACAAAGGCACCCAGGGGTTCCGGGGCACATCAGACCTATGGTCTGCGGGCACGAAGAATTGAAGGGCAGGCCCACTCCGCGCCCCGTCTTTCAACTGTTTTGTTATGAATGGACTTCATAGGCGCAATATAATACTTTTTTA
>JAISQR010000500.1 GCA_031274035.1 Treponema sp.
CCCCCCCCCCCCCCCCCCCCCAGTTGTATCTTATATAGGCTGTTCAAAACCGGCGGTAACTTTTGCATCGCCGCCGGAGCAAACAATCAAAACAGCGCTCTATACCGGAAAAAATATAATTCTCCACATGATATACCCCGGCGTTTTTCTGCCCATGGCGGGAATATGGGCGGGCTAAACTACGCCCCGGAGGTTCTCCCGAGGGCTGCTATCCGGGTATTAAATCCGCATGTGGAAACAGGAGGAATATTTTGAACAAAAAAGTGACAACCAGAAACATCGGACAGCGCCGGATGAGGGAAGGGTTTATCGGATATATGTTCATGCTCCCGACAGTTATAGGGTTTTGCCTGTTTATCATCTATCCGATGATAGCTTCCGGTTACTATGCCTTTACGGAGTACAGCGGCTTCGGCCGGGCCAGATTTGTGGGTCTTGAGAATTTCAAATGGATGTTTTTTCAGGATCCAACTTTCTTTCCTTCTATCCGGGCTACCTTGAAGTACGTTATCTATACCGTACCTTCTATATTGATATTAGGATTTCTGCTTGCCGTATTACTGAATAAATCCATGGTGGGGATAAGGGTATTCAGAACTATCTATTATTTGCCGGTAGTTATCCCCGCGGTGGCTTCCCTGGTTATGTGGAAATTTATATTTGAACCGGATTACGGCCTTATAAACGGTATGTTGACTTTTTTCAATCTGCCCACATGCCGGTGGCTCCAGGATCCAAACGTGGTGATCCAGGCGCTGACCATTATCGCCGTATGGGGCTGCGGGGGCTCGATGATAATTTTTCTCTCCGGCCTCCAGTCGGTTCCCGCTGACTTGTACGAGGCGGCTGAGGTGGACGGAGCGGGCGCCATTTCAAAATTTTTCCATATTACTATCCCCATGATGACGCCGGTTCTGTTTTTACAGCTCATCACCGGTTTGATAGGCGGGTTTCAGGTGCTGACCCCGTCCCTGGTGATAACCCTTAACGGAGCGCCAAATTTGGCGACCAATTTCCTGAATTTCCAGATTTATCGTTCCGCCTTCGATCTTCGGGAATACGGCTATGCCATGGCCCTGGTGTGGATTTTGTTTTTTATCATCATGTTTTTTACGGTTATCATTTTCCGATCTTCGGAAAACTATGTTTACTATGAAAGTGAAAATTAAGGGAGGCGGGTCATGACAGTAACCGGCGGAATTGCCATGAAAAAATTACCCTCGATAAAGCGGCGTAACAGGATAATGATTGTGCTGCGTTATGTGATCCTTTCATCCTTTGCCATAACCATGGTCGTACCGCTTGTGTGGATGTTTACCGTATCACTCAAGGCTAACGAGACAATTTTTGTCATTCCTCCGGACATAGTGCCCAGGGAATTTAACTGGAGCAACTACTCTATCGCGCTGAAACAGATGGATTTCCTTAGGTCTTTTATAAATACCCTGTTGATCACCGTTACCTGCGTCATCGGACAGAGCCTTTCCTGTACCCTGGTTGCATACGGGATTTCACGGATCAAATTTCCGGGCCGAAAAATATGGTTTTACGCCATTATCGCCTCAATGATGCTGCCGGGTATGATCGGTACTATACCTGTTTTTATGTTCTTTTCATCCCTGGGCTGGGTGAATACCTTCCTGCCGCTTATCGTCCCCGCATTTCTGGGGTCCCCTTTTTACACCTTTCTGCTGCGTCAAACCTTCATGGGAATATCCCGTTCCTTTGATGAAGCGGCGCGTATCGACGGCGCCGGGCATTTGACGATACTCTTCCGTATACTTGTACCCATGATAAAACCGGCGCTTATGGTAATCGTTATTATGGCAACTCAGGCAAGCTGGAATGATTATCTTAACCCCCTGTTGTATCTGCACAAAAAAGAATTATGGACCCTGTCTATAGCCATCAAGGCCTTTACGGGTCAGTATTCGACCTCATGGAATCTTTTTATGGCGGCGGATTTTGTTTATCTCCTGCCAATACTGATCGTCTTCATAGTATTACAGCGTTACTTTATGTCTGGGTTGGGCTCGCTTAACAGCACGGCCCTGAAATAAATATTTTTTTATGGAGGAAAGAATGAAAGCAGCGAAAAAAGTACTATGTGCGGCTTTAATTCTGACGGTTGTTGCCGGCGCAGTATTTGCCGGCGGAGAAGCTGAGGGATCGGCGGCGGGAGGAGACGCGGTCATCAGGTTTATGACATGGGAAGGGGAAACCATGAACCAGGCGATGCTTGCCACGTTCACGAATGCCATTCCCGGGGTCAAAGTGGAACTTGAGCCTACGCCGCTTCAAGATTACGGCGTCAAGCTTCAGGAAATGCTGGCCGCAAATATCGCTCCCGATGTATTCATGGTCGGCAACGATATGGCGCTCAACTATTGGGCGGAAGGCTTAACCGCCGATCTTACCCCTTATCTTCAAAATGATCAGGAATTCCTTAAAGGTTTTTACCCCGGTACATTGACGACCTATACTGTAGGCGGCAAATATGTTGCTACGCCGGGGCTTATTAACCTCTACGGTTTCTTTTATAACAAAAAATACTTTGATGACGCGGGAATACCCTATCCGACCAAAGACTGGACCTATGCCGATATGTTTGCTGTCGCCGAAAAACTGAAAGATCCGGCCAACAACCGTTACGGCATTTATGCCAAGACCAACGATGTGTTCTTCTCGGCAATATACTCCGCTTCCAAGGATGGCACCAGTTTCTGTGATGTTATTTATCCGGTAAAGAAAGTTCAGGCGTCACCGGCTTTCCTGGAGGGAATTACCCTTACTACTCAGGCTATTAAGAGCAAGGCGATTACAGATCCCCTGTATGATGCGACAAATGTTAACGGTATGTTTATGCAGGGCGCAATACCGGTACTGTTCTATGGGCAGTGGGCCGCGGATGAGCTGATCCGTAACGCTCCGGCGACGCTCAAATGGGGTTATGTTCCCAATCCCCGTGTAAACAGAACCGCCCAGATTCTGGATGCGGTTGGCTGGGCAGTTAATAAAAAGACAAAAAATCTGGACGCCGCTTTCAAAGTTTTGAAGTATATCCATACCAATACTTATGGGGAAGTTCTCAGTAAAACCCCGGTCGCCCCTCCGGCTTATCAGCCCGCGGCCCAGGGTTATTACAATACCTTGAGAAATGCGGGACATCAGGATATGGCGGAAGCGCTTGATTATATATTGAACGCCGAGATAAAACTGCCTATCCGTTTCCTTGATACCTGGGGCGCCAGGGCCAACCGGTTCCTTGAAGCGGATTGGAACTATTTCCTTACGGGAGAGCGCCCGGTCAGCGATATTCAGAAGGCTATTGTTGATCCGATTAATGGCGTTATCCGCTAAATAAGACTTGAGGGGGACTGCTCATTCATTGAGCAGCCCTCTTCATAAAACCGGCGTGTATTGACAAAACACTGAAAGAATATATCATTCTATACCAATCATTATGGAATCTCTGCCATTTTACCGGCGCATATATAATTTTCTTTTGGAGGAAATAACCTCGGGCAGGCTGAAAAACGGAGATCTGCTTCCTTCCGAGAAGGAACTTTGCGCGACCTTCAATGTCAGCAGAATCACCAGTAAACGGGCGCTGGAACTTCTGGCTGAGCAGGGGTATATTTCCCGGTTTCCCGGCAAGGGTTCTTTTGTTTCAAGCGTAGTCAAGACTGTGGACGGTCGGGGTATGGATAAAACTCTGGCCCTCCTAATGCCGGATTATTCGGATTCCTTTGGGGTCAATCTTCTGAACGGTGTTGTTGACGGTTGCTGCGCTTTAGGTTATCACGTGATCTTGAAACGGACACGGGATCAAATTCGGATAGAAGAAAATTCCATACGTTCCCTCGTTGAAGCCGGAGTGGCGGGTTTTCTCATTCTGCCGGTTCATGGGACTTTTTATAATCCTGAAATCCTCAAACTTACACTGAATAATAAACCGGTAGTTTTTGTGGATCGAAAGATACAGGGTCTTAAGGTATCTTCAGTATCCACCGATAACCAGAGCGGCGCGGCTCTGGGGGTAGAGTATCTTTTCCGTCTGGGGCACCGGAAAATCGGTTTTTATTCAGGGATGGTGAAAGATACTTCTTCTATTGAAGAGCGGAGGGACGGATTTTTACAGGCCTTTGTGGATTTTGAAATCAAATATGAGACGGATTATTTCTGTCATTCCCTGCAAAGCGCCTGGACATTTCCTTTTTATAACAAAGATCAGGTTGATGCGGATATACGCCATGTGGCTGAGCATATCAGGCTTCACCCGGAACTGACCGCCGCCTTTGTTGCGGAATACCGCATGGCCCAGGTTGTAAAAAAAGCCGCCAAGCTCACCGGACGGAACGTTCCTAATAATTTCTCCATTTTGTGTTTTGATTCTCCTCCCTCCCTTTTTGGGCTTCCGCCTTATACCCACATATTGCAGGATGAATATGCCATTGGAAACCGCGCAGTAGAACTGCTCCATAGTCTGATTACCGGTAAAGAAACGGTACTTCCAAAGCAAATTTTGATCCAGACCAAACTCGTGGTAGGGTCTTCTACCGCGCCTCTCTAGTAAAGGATTGTTGATTGACAGGAAATTAAGACGGGTATATGCTACTAAAGGAGGAATCTATGACCTATCTGATTTGTAATGCCCATATCGATCCGGTATGGCTCTGGCGTTGGGACGAAGGCGCCGGCGTCGCCCTTTCAACTTTCAGGACAGCCGCGGACCTTCTTGACGAGTATCCTGAGTTCGTTTTCTGCCATAATGAGGCCCTGCTTTACCAGTGGGTTGAGGAATACGATCCCAAACTTTTTTCCCGCATAAAGGCGTTTGTTAAAGCGGGCAGATGGGAGATTATCGGCGGATGGTTTCTTCAGCCTGATGTGAATATTCCACGGGGCGAATCCCTGGTGCGGCAGGTTCTTACGGGCCGCCGGTATTTCCGCAGCAGGTTTGGAAAAGAAACGGAAACGGCCAATAATTTTGACTCTTTTGGTCATGCCAGGGGGCTGGTGCAAATTCTCAAACAGTGCGGTTACAAAAATTACATTGTCTGCCGCCCCGGCAAAGGCAAATACGATTTTGATTCCCCTGATTTTATATGGAAAGGCTATGACGGTTCGGAGATTATCGTTCATCGCTCGGACGAAAACTACAACTCTGTTCTTGGCAAAGTAAAATCCGAGATTACCGGCTGGCGCAAGGAACACCCCGGCGACACCCTCTTTCTCTGGGGCGTCGGCGATCATGGCGGCGGCCCTTCCCGGAAGGATCT
>JAISQR010000529.1 GCA_031274035.1 Treponema sp.
TAAATATTCATAAACATGAATGCGAACCGGAGGTTCGATTATACCTTACAAACTCCGAATACTCGAAGAGTACAGCATGCCCATTGATCGGGATTTTTTGCATATTCATGCAAAAAATCTACAAGCGCAATCGGACACGAAGCGTCCGCGGCTGCTAGTCTTTCGTAAGTCATTGTATTATAAAGACTTAGGATTTCAGAAAAAGGTCGGAATTCACGGAAACAGAGTTTTCGGAGGGGCCTCAAAAGTAAAAGCGCTGTTTTCCGATGTATACTATATTTTCAGGGAAGTTTAGGTTATAAATAACGCTCTAAAAATCCGAACGATTTTGTATTATTTATCATACGATATAATATTTTACTTCATCGTACTTTCGGCTTGAACATCTCTTTTATAAAAGTTATAGTAATTAAGATGGGTTCGCTGTTGTATTCTTCTATAAAAAAAAGAACTCACGTTAAGAGACACTAACGAGGATTATCTATTGCAGGCCGAAAAGCGTTTTTCAGAAAAAAGTATCAAAGAACTCAGGGAAGAAATAGCGGATGCCGGCGGGAATGAGATATTTGCCCTGGGTTTTACCGGCGATAAAGGCTTGGTAGATCGGATCGAGGTCCTTGCCCGCGGAAATGAGAATTCGGTTCTTGTAATCAACAAAAAAATGGAAAGCGCTGATGTTTTTATCCATAATCATCCGTCGGGGTTTCTAAGCCCAAGCGATAACGATCTGGCGGTTGCGGGCAGGGCTGCGGAATCGGGGATCGGCGCCTTTATCGTGGATAACCGTGTCGAGCAGGTTTATGTGGTGGCCGAATGTGTTAAACGGCGTAAAACAGAAAAATTAAACAGCGCACAGATCATAGCCGCGCTGGAAGAAGGCGGGGCTATAGCAAAGGCTCTTCCCTTGTATGAAAAAAGGCAGTCCCAGCTTGACCTTATGGCGCTCATCATCAGGGGCTTTAACGAGGACGCCCTGGCCGCGGCCGAAGCCGGAACCGGGGTGGGAAAATCCTTTGCCTACCTTCTGCCGGCGCTTTGTTTTGCGCTTGCAAATGATGAACGTATCGTGATCTCTACGGCTACTATCACCCTGCAACAGCAGCTCTTTGAAAAGGATATTCCCCTAGTTCTCTCCGGTATGCGGAAAACCATGAAGACCGCGCTTATAAAAGGCAGGGGGAACTATCTCTGCCGCCGCCGGCTCTGGGATACCCTACAGGAGCCCTTCCTTGACGATAGAGAGAACGGTGAACTCCGCTCTATTTTAGCCTGGGCCGATACTTCCAAAACCGGAAGCCGTTCCGACCTTTCGTTTCTGCCTGCCGACGGCCTGTGGTCCAGGATATGCTCTGATTCGGAAAACTGTATGGGTATGCGCTGCCCCGAACGGGAAGCGTGCTTCTTTATGGCGGTACGAAAAGAAGCTGCGGATGCAAGGATACTCGTAGTCAACCACCACCTGCTCTTTGCGGACCTTGCCGCCCGCTACGAGGGGGCAGGCTATGAAGGGACGGTTGTGCTTCCCCCCTACAATCGGGTGATCATTGACGAAGCGCATACCATAGAAGGGGCCGCCACTTCCTTCTTTTCTGAAGAATTTAGCCGGGTAGGGCTTTTCCGGCATCTGGGCAGGCTTTACCGCCGGCGCGCAACCCCTGCCGGGCTCCTGGTCAGACTGGCAAATATGGTGTTGGGCGGAAATGAAGCCGATGAATTTATCGATAAGGCCGCGGAGACCGTGCAGAGGATCAGGGACGGCGCGGACAGTCTTGACCAGGCCGCCCTGGAACTCTGCATAAAGGAAGGGGTTTTCCGTCTGACCTCCGCCCGTAAAAATACCGTTGAAACCGTTCTTGCCCCGCATCTGCTTGCCCTGCAAAAGCAGCTTGCGGGTCTGGGCGGAATGATACGGAACATGCTCGATAATCTCAATGAGGAACTGGAAGATGACAATACCGTTTGGGAAGTCAAGGCAATACTGCGGCGGCTCGATTCTGTAGGAAGCATAACCCGGAACATGGTGGAATTTACAGAGGCCCCTGAAAAAGTCATGTGGATAGAACGGCGCCGCGGCGGCGCGGGCGGCGATTGGGCGTCATTCACCGTTACCCCCCTGGATGTAGCGGCTGTCCTTAAAGAATCGCTGTTTGCACCTAATAAAACCGTTGTCTGCGTATCGGCAACCCTTTCCATAGCCGGAAACTTTAACTACTGGGCTTCCCGTTCAGGATTCAACCTTGTAGAAGACAGACAGGCCCTTACCGGCATCTTCCCTTCACCTTTCCCCTACGCCTCCTCGGTGCTCCTTGCCGTTCCCCAGGACGCCCCCCTGCCTGACGAGCCTGCTTACCGCCCTTTTGTAGACCGGGCGGCGGCGGAGCTTGCGGCAAGCGCGGGAGGATCCGCGCTTATCCTCTTTACCTCCTACGAGGCCCTTAAAAGCGCCTATACCGCAAGCCGGCCTATCCTGGAAGAACAGGGAATACGCTGCCTCAAGCAGGGGGACGACGACCGCAGCCGCCTTCTTGACACGTTTCTCAAAGATGAATCCAGCGTACTTTTTGCCACCGATTCCTTCTGGGAAGGCATTGACGCGCCTGGGGATACCCTGCGCCTCGTTATACTCTGCCGGCTCCCCTTCAAAACACCCAATGATCCGGTTTTTGAAGCCCGCTGCGAAGCCCTGGAAAAACAGGGGTTAAGTTCCTTTATGGAACTATCCCTGCCCGAATCGGTGATGAAATTCAAGCAGGGTTTCGGACGCCTCATGCGCAGGTCGAGCGATCACGGGGTGGTAGCGGTACTGGACGGCAGGCTGGTGCGCAAACGCTACGGCGATTTCTTCCTGCGCTCGCTGCCTGCGACAAAGAGGAGCTTTGCGCCTTTTACCGCGCTTCTACAGGAAGCGGAGCGGTTCCTCTATCCTTAATACGCTTGTACGGTATAATCGAACCTCCGCTTCGCATTCACTTTCGAGAATTTTTATACGATTTTAGCGCGAAGCGCAACAAACTGCCGGGGCCCCGGGCCGGCTATTTCGCCATGGATTCGATAAGTTCCGAAAACAGGGGCGCCAGTTGTTTTTTCCGGGAAACCACATCTTTAAGCAGGTAAATCCCCTCGTTTATCGCGGGAAAGGGTATCCCGCTTAAAAAGGATCTTTCTCCCCGTATAAAAAGCAGCGAGTCTAAAGTCGTTACATCAGTTACGAGCAAGGCCGAAAAAAGCAGATCCTTTTTGTTTTTGATGCCGTCCAGGACGGTAAAAAGTTCATCCATCCGGACAATGAGGATATCCGGGGTGTCGGTCTCAATCTGGCTTATCGAGAAGGCCAAGCCCTGTTCGACGTATTCCTTCATATCCATGGCCACCAGGTCCTCCGCCGGAGAGGTAATAACCTGGTTGGTGGCGGATTGCAATTCGTTGCTCAGGCTCTGAATATCCAGCCCGGAAAGGCCGGACAAATAGGCCGCGGCTTCCCGGTCGGTATCGGTGGTGGTGGCGGACTGGAGGGAGAGGGTGTCCGCCAGAATGCCGCAGAGCAGCGCGGAGGCGATTTCCTTATCGGGGGTAACTCCCTGCTCCCGGTACAGATTGGTAATAATGGTACAGGTCGCACCTACCACCTTATTGATAAAGGTGATGGGATACTTGGTCGCCAGATTCCCCAGCCGGTGGTGATCGATCACCTCAAGAATTTTATAGTGTTCGATCCCCTCAACGGCCTGGCTGGGTTCGTTATGATCCACCAGGATCACCTCGATATTCGGCTCCTCAATCAGGTCCCCCTCAAAAATAACCCCCATCACCCGGCCCGCGTCGTTGCCTATAGGAATACACCGGGATGGCGCACGGGAAAGGGGGAGCCTGATCTTTTTGATCGTATCGGTAAGCCGCATCAGGGGAACGGCGGTATCCCCTACGGCCCCCACGGGGACTGAATAAATGGCGAGCATCGCCGTGGAAGAAGTATCGTAGGAACTGCTTATCACCGAAACCCGGTTTTCTTTCGCCAGGGCCTCCAGCCCCGGCCCCAGGGTATGGCCGTTGGAAAGGATGAGCGCGCGGACCCGGCGCTTTAGGCAGAATTCCTGAATATCCCAGCGGTCCCCCAGGATTACCAGAGCATCATCGGGGTTTTCATGTTCCAGGTGGGTTTTAAAGTACTCGTTATAGGAGGCCGCTACCACCAGGGGGGATTCCTTTACCTCCTTATCGTCGTAGAGGGTGATAGGCGAAGCCCGGAGGGTGCTCGCCAGATGATCCAGGGAAACCGGGAAGGCCGATTTTGTGTGCGGGTTGATATTGGCGATCACATAGCGGGCAAAAAGTTTGTAGTGGAGCATGCTTTGGTAAACCCCGTCCTGGTCCACGATGGGCAACACCCGCAGCCCCTCCTGCTGCATCCGTTCAAGGGCGTCCCACAGGGAGACATCGGCGTCAACCGTCACCGGCGGTTCCGAAAGATAATAGGCCGCCTTGGGAATAAGGTCCGGCAAGTATTCCGGAACCGGCACCCCAAATCGGTCCAGGATATATTCGGTTTGGGGGCTCAACTTCCCCGCCCGGGCGGCAAAACAATGGTCCAGCCCTTGGGCCCTCTTCAGCCGCGCGTAGGCCGCCGCGGATACCACCGAATCGGTATCGGGATTCCGGTGGCCGATAATATATATTCGCTTCTTCATACATATCTAATATAAGCGTTCAGAACTTTTTTTCAAATACCCGCGGCAGAGCGCCAGCAATGTTACATTTAAGAAATTGAACCGCGAAAGGCGCGAAAAGACGCGAAAAAGGAAGGTATACTGCTTCCAAGTACCGCGAAAATACCCAAATTTGAAGAAATTTAACCACAAGGAGCACAAAGGCGCACAAAGGTTTTTGTCAGAACGCTTCTTTCCTCCCTTCGTGTCCTTGCCGGTTGTTTTCTTTTTGTGCATTTCGTGTTTTTCGCGGTTAAAAGTAAAACCGC
>JAISQR010000550.1 GCA_031274035.1 Treponema sp.
CAGTGTAATTGTTGGTTTTGTTTCCGGTTTTTTGATACCCCTGCTCTATCACCTCTTTTTTTCTATCTTATTTATACACAATCAATGCTTTATGGAGCGGCCCTATGGATATGCTAGTCGGCGCTACTGGTTTTGTCGGTTCAAACCTGAATACCCAACATCAGTTCGATATAAGGGAAACCTGGAACTGTTCAAAATATTATTTTCCAATCTTATAAGGAAAATATACCATCGGATTATGAGCAAAAGAGTGAACATAATGGGTAATACTATGGAAAGGAACGTTATCAATATAATAGGCGGTGTTTTTGTACTCATAATAGTGGCGTTATTTGTGGCTCCCTATTTTTATCACAATGACTATTTTGTTGATGAAGCTATGCTGGCAAATTCTCTTTTCACGAGGGATTTTTTCTCCTTGAGCGCTTCGCCTTTAGATTATTCACAAAGCGCGCCTCTGGGATATGTATATTTAGTAAAAATATTGGCAATTGTTTTTGGTAATTCTGTAGCAGTTACCCGATTTCTATCTTTAGCCGCTTCTCTTTTGACGCTTGTATGTACTTACAAAACCACGAAAAAATTTCTTTTGATAAAATATCCTATTTTTATCAAAGGTTTTGTTGGTATTAATGGGCTTATTATTCGCTTTGCTTCAAATTGTAAGCAGTATTCCACTGAAACATTCCTTGTCTTGCTATGCTTATATTGTCTGGGTTTATTTAGATTTGTTCACTAATTGAGTAAACAACCCGTAACGGGGCGTAGCTTCGGGGTTGTCAATTTTTTTAAGGAGAAAAGCAATGAAAAAAGCAATGGTTATTTTTGCGGTTCTGGGGGCCTCAATGGCGCTTGTTACAAGCTGTGTCGGAGGTCCGAAGATAAAAACGGATGAATTGGACAACAAGGGGAGCGCCATCGGCGTAACGACCCCGGACTGGATCAAGCTGTATGTCACCGAAGGCGTTACGAAGGTTCAGGCCCAGCCCCAGTTCAAGGACAAGTATTGCATAATCGGCGAGGAAAGCTCGACCAACAAGCAATTTGCCCTGGCTTGGGCGGACAACTTCAGCGCCCAGCAGCGCATCGGCGCTATGTTGAGGACCACCATAAGCAGCAAATACCAGGCGGCGGTTACCGGCGCTTCCCAATCAACCGGAGGCACCAATTCCTCAACGGCTGCGGGGAGCGGTTCCGCGGAATACAACCAGGAGATCGAAAACATGATCAACGCCGTGGTGAATGTGTCCTATTCGGGGGCCCAGCGGGATTCGGACTGGTGGGTACTCACCCGCCGCTACGATCCCGACCAGGAAGGCGTGTACAGCGACGAGTATACCGCCTATGTTCTGTACACCATCCCCAAGGCGGAACTGAACCGGCAGATCGCCCAGGCGCTGGAAACAAGCGTGTCAAAGGACTCAGCGCTCTACCAAATCACGATTGACCTGGCAAAGGAGATTCTGCTGAACGGCGTTGATTATCTGGACTCCGAAACCGGAAGGGGCGGTTCAGGTACGGAGACAGCGGCAAGCGCATCTTCGTCCGTTCCCAACGGTACCTATACCTACGCTCCCCGGCTGCGGGAGATGCAAGGGGGCGCAAATAAAAACAGTTACCTTGATCGGATCGTGGTGCGGGGCGGGTATTTTGTCGTTTATCTGGTGGACCGACTGGTAGGAAAGGGTGGTTATCCGGGAGAAGGAGAATTCCGCGGGCGAGACTATGGGCGGGATGAAAGCAAAATTATTTTGCAAAATCTGAATAATCCCCAACAGACATGGTGCCCGGCAAAAGTTGACAGAGACGATGAAAACGGCGGGTTATATTTGACTTTTCAGGGGGTACAGGGCAGCCGTTTTAGTCTTGCCGACCATAATTTTAATCCGCCCTATGTCTTTGAAGAAATCCCTATCGGCAGGCCGGATGCGTAGTAGAACTTCTGTGCGGCGATTGTTCTGAATTCATCAAAACCGGATCTGTTTGGAGGCTGGGCTTATGAAGAAGATGGTATTTTGTGTCATCCCTTTGATGATCCTTATGGGGTGTATAAGCAGCGGAAAGGCCAATACGAATCAGGGGCAGTCCCAGGGAGCCCAGAGTACGCCGGATTGGGTGCAGAATCCGGAGCAGGCGTACCCTTCCACAGACTGGGTGGCGGTTACCGGGCAGGGGGCGGGCCAAAAGGAGGCGGAGGATGCGGCCATGAATGCCCTGGCCCGGGCATTTAAAACGGACATCGCCAGCCTCACCGAGGCGAACCAGCGGTTCTTCCAAATCGTGAATGATGTGGCAGGGAAGAAGAGTGTGAATTTCAACGAGGGCAGGGATTTTTCCAGCCAGGTGAAGACCGCGAGCAGTGTCAAAGCCCTTATCGGCGTGGAAACCGGGATATTCCAGTCGGCGGAGGGAACGTGGTACGCCAACGCCCGAATGAACCGCCGGGAGTGCGCCGCCCGCTATGCCGGCATGGTGCGGGAGAACGAGGCGGTTATCAAAACCCTTTTAGGCCGGGCCGCCACCCTGGAGGGCCGGAGTGGCTTCGAGGCTTATGCTGCCCTGTACTACGCGGCATCCGTTGCCCAGGTAACGGACAACTTCCAGAACATCCTGGAGGTGCTGGATCCCTCCTCCGTGAACCGCCGGCCTGGTTATGGCGGCGCGGCAGCCATCAAAACTCGGATGCTGACGATGTCCGGGCGCATCACCCTAGGCCTCAGTGTGGAGACCGAAGACCGGCAGGAGGCCGTTACCATCCGCCGGGCTTTAGGCGCGTTATTTACCGGTATGGGCTTCAAAGTTAACGAACAGGGGATGGGCGATTACATCCTCAACGCGCGTGTAATGTTCGAAGTCGTGGACACCACGCAGGTCAGAACCTGCCGCTGGTTCCTGGACGCGGCGCTGAAAGCCCGGGACGGTAGAGTGCTGTTCTCGTATACCGGGCAAGACCGCGCCGCCCATTTCCTTGACCAAGAAGCCCGACGTCTGGCCCTGCGCGATGTGGAAAGTTCCGTCAAAGAGGGGGATTTCGCCGGAAACTTCGATGCCTGGCTCGGCTCGCTTCTGGAATAGGAGACTTTTACTTTTTTCAACCCGTCAATGGAGCGTCGTTCCAAGAAAGTTGAATACAGATTTTTTATAAAAAGGAGATGTTCACATGAATTTTGTAAGACAAGCCCGTATGTTATCACGGGCATTATTGGCGGGGCTATTGTTCCTGGCCTTTACGGCGGGCGCTTATGCCCAGAACGGAGAACGCCTGGGAAAAATCGCCATACTCCCGTTTTCAGGCGGCAGTGTGGATGAACAGGAGGGTATCGCGGAACTATTGTCGTACACCCAGGAAATAATGGATAACTTTAATGTGATACCCCGCACGGGTATTACCAGGGCGGCGAAACAGGAACAGGCTTTTCAGGCTCTATCCGGCATGACCGACGCGGACACCATCGTCAAGTTGGGCAAGCAGTTCGGTGCGGACTACGTGATGGCCGGGAGCATCACCTCCCTGGGCAACAGGCATCTGCTCATTGTTTCGGTTATCAAAATAGACGAGATCCGGCAGGTGGCGGGGGATTACCTGGTGTACGATTCTTTAGATGCCCTCAACAACGACGAGAAACTCCGGAACGACA
>JAISQR010000421.1 GCA_031274035.1 Treponema sp.
TAAATTTGCAATTTATTGCAAATTTATACCTTGCAAACTCCCAAAGGAGCCCCATTAATCGGAATTTTTGCATGAATATGCAAAAATTCACCAAAGTCCCACAGGCTCCTAGGAGCCTGTTGCGCTTCGCGCATAAAATCGTAGGGCTGCTTCTAAAAGCTAAGCTCAAGGCCAAGGTTCCGGGTAGCGGTGAGCAGATGCGCAATAGGCGCGGAGAAAGACGCCTTGCCGCTTCCTGATACCAGTTCGGCGCCGGGAATGGTACTGTCCCCGGGGACGATGCGTAAGTCTGCGCTGCCGGATGGAACGGAGAATGTCATCTCAAAACGGTAGCCCTGTGCAAGCGACGTAACAAGCGCCATAAGGTCCGGGTCAAAGTCCTCTTTGCTGTTTGGCAGGGTAAGGGTAAGAATAGTCTTTCCGTTTTCCTTTTTTATAAGGGCCCTTTGCCCTTGGGCGTCAAGAAAGCGGACAAGGCTCTCTAAATCGGCAAAACTTAAACCGATCTGATAGATACTGTCCTTTTCGTCCTCGCGGGAGGAAAAGGACAGGAGTTTTAATCCCTGAACCCTGGCAACGGTCCTTTCAAAATCAGCCCGTCCGGCAGGCAGCACGGGCCAGCGTTCATTGCCGTCCAGTTTTCCCAATGATTCCATTGCCTTTGCATACCGGTACTCAAGATTGACGGTTCCCGATCCATCCGCGCGGAACTGTATATCCGAACGGATACCTATACAGGAATTCAAAATTAATAGAACAGCAGCAAGAACAAAGGCGCCTCGATTCTTCAATTTCATAACAATCCTCTTAAAAATTAATTAAAATTCCTCGGAATAGATGCTTACATCCTGGATGCGTACCGGAACCTCGTTTTCAATCATTTCAAGGGCCTTTTGAAGCACAGACTCTCCAAAAACCTTTGAATTAGAGACCACGGCGCCGCCGATCTGGGCAAAGGAAAGGGAATCCTGCAAGTCAACTTCGGCGGCGCTCAGATGAAACCGGCGCTGGAGCTTATCCTTAACCGACCGTATAATCCGCCGTTTTTCCTTGATACTATCCACATCGGGAATCTCAAATATTAACTGAATCATAGAAACTATCATGTAATTATTCAATCCTCTATCATATATTCTTCTATTATTTAATCTAGGGCCTGTTGCACTCTAAATAAAGTATACTCAAAACATAAAAATAATCAAAAGGCAGTATGAAATATCATACAGTAATGGCTATAAATTACGTTCTCTTTATGAAATCTCGTTCCTTGGTACATGATTTATATCAGAATCAACTAGGAGCCTGTTGCAATTGTGGATTTTTTGCATAAAAAGGCCATAAAAACCTACAAGCGCAATCGGACACGAAGTATCCGCGGCTGCTATAGTTTCTCGTTGTGTGAACAGGCCCTAATACCAAATTTTTTAATAACTGAGCCTTTTGTATTGGACCGGTGTAATTGCCATCTTCCAATTTGATGTATATTATACATACTAATGAGTTTTTTGCGTAGTAGCTGCCGCTGCGCATGGGCGTTACCCATGAAGTTTTTTTTTAACATACTCATTCTGCTGTTCTGTATTTCGGGTCCTTCCGCGCAGGAAACCGGCGGTACAGACCCTGACGCTCCTGTTCTTACCAAACCAGATAAAGAAGATATACCGGTTCCGGCGGAACCGGCAAATGAAACAGACAACCTAAGCCCTCCATACCTGGATACCGAACTGCTTCGAAGACGCATTGCCGAAGAGGCCAAATCCGAACTGGTTTCCATGAAATTGGGGGATTCTGCGGTATCCCTTTTTATAAGCGGATTCTGGAAGGGTACATTGAGCGCCAACTGGGGGCTTGCCTCAACCCCGTTGGGATTAAACGCCGTATCCACCGATTCCCCTATCCTTTTTACCCAGGAAGCTGATCTTACCCTATCCCTGTGGGTGGCGGATCGCTGGTTTGTAGAGGCAAGTTTTCTTGACAAGTATTCCCTCAATACATACCGGGCAGGGTATCAAGGTTTTGAAGGAGAAGCGGTACAGTACATAGGCATAGGGAATACCGGTCTGGACTTTCCCCGCTTTCCCTACCTTGATCTTGGCGGCGATTCTCCTTCTTCCTTTGGTATATACGGCAAGTTCGGCGGCGGGGACCTTACGCTGCACAGCCTCTTCCGTTATGACGCTGCTGTCAGGGAAGAGCGTATTTTTGCGGGCGACAGGGAAAGAACCTATTCATACGTTCCCCTGGATAGACCGATCCGGGGCCGATCCTTTGTGCTGCCCCATGAAAACCTGGATACCATTCCGGTAGTCTACCTTGAAGATAAGGACGGCGGGATTGTGGATAGCAATAACCGGCGTTGGCGTCTAGCCGAAGCGGGGGAATACTCTTCCAGCGCCCGTTACGGTATAGTAGAGATCGCAATAGAGCCGCCCGGTCTTGTGGCGGTAAGTTACTCTTTCGGGGGGCAATCCATAGGGAATATGGCTATAGATTATGCCGGTTCCCCGTTTCTAACGGATGTAAAGAATTTTTTTGCCGGAATCGATCTAAGTCAATACCCGCAGCCCGGCGGAGGAAACGGTAAACCGGGAAAGGTTCAATTCCCTTTGGATACGGCTCTGGTTATCTACGAGCCCGGAACTTTTTCCCCCTTTGAACGGCAGAGCCGCTACCAGTCTCCTACAAGCGGTTCGGCATCCGCCTCCGTGGTAAGCCTTTCTCATGGAGAGCGTATACCAGGTTACGAGCTTATACCGGTCGATTCTACCCTATTGGATTCAGGTGTCCCGCTCTATCCCGCCGGAGAAATTAAACGGGATATCTATGTGCTTTCCGAAGACCGTTCGGGCGCAGGAACGCGGGAATTGAAAACACTATGGCCGCTGGGGGAAAACCATCCTGAGCTTTACCTTCCCGGACACAGGAAGTTTGAAGAGGATATGGGAATACGCTTTACCAACTATGGAAACTCCGGGGCCTATAATATAGGGACAGACGTGGTGCCGGGTTCGGTAGAGGTTTTCAGAGGGGGGCTTTCCGACCCGCGTTTTTCCTATAACAGTTCGGCTGGAACGGTAAGCCTGAACAATCCTGCCGGTTTTAACGAGATTATCCGTATCACCTACCTTAAACGCAGCGACGAACGGCGGCTGGGAAGCATAGCCGCCGGTCTTGGGGCAGTTTATGCTCCCGAAAACAGCCATTTTGGGGCGGAACTGGCTCTGGGCATACGCTGGAATGTCGATCAGGAATCTTTTTCAGAAGAAGGATCTACCGCTCCCGGCACTCTGGGCCTAGGAGCAAAGACTTCCTGGGATTACGGCAATTTCAAGGCCGATATTACCCTGGGATTCGGCTTTGAACAGCCTGATACCGGCGGGCTTTACCGGATTAGCGGCATGGAGGGAAATGAACTTATCATCTCTTTAACGGGGGAAACCGCTTTTATCTCGAATCAGCCTTATTCACCCGGCGGCCTTACCGGGGCTAACCGCGCCCCCCTTGTGTACCGTAACTACAAGGACAGCAATCTACTGGGGGCGTCGACTCTTATGAACATTGACTGGAATGCCCCGGCGGTTTCAGGGGAGAGCGGCCCCTACCCTGCTATGGACGGGCAGCTTTCTTCCCAGGTTTTAGTTGCGGAATTCTCCCTGGATGCATCGCAGGTCTGGACCGGTTTTCAGGTTCCCCTGGGGCCGGAGGGGGATATGCTGGAATTGGCTGAGGCCGTTGACATACCGTTCCGTTTTTACGGCTTTAACGGGAGCAGCGGAAATTTCAGTGTTTACGTACAGTTTGGGGCTATGCAGGGTGAGGACGCCCTGTACCTGGAGAATCCGAATCTTACGGTGGAGGGGAAGATATTCCCATACGGTACGGATGCCTGGCACGAGAATGCGCGCATCATCACCCTTTCTTTAAGCGATAAGGATAGACAGAAACTGAAAAACGCCCGTTACATGAGGATCATCATAAAGGAAGAATCGGGTGCCGTAAAGGGGCGGCTTCTTGTTTCGCCGCCCATAATCCGGGGGAGTCTCTTTAGGCCGATTGTAGCGGGTCTTACAGGCATAGACACGGCGCCCGATGCCGCTCAGTCGGTAAACGCGGAGGAAACCGTTCAGGGACGGGCCGGACTTGCGGCAAAATACGCGGAATTAATTGAAAGGCTCCACCCGAAAAAGGATACTAATCAACGTGTTCTGCGGGTAAACTGGAAAAATCCGGGACAAGGCGAATCGGTGGGGATTGACAGCAGGCTCGGCGCTATACCCCTCTTCAATTACCGCCGGTTCAGCTTTTTTATACGCGGACCTGAAGCGGACATCTCTTCCGGCCAGGATTTCCTGGATAGGGGGAGCCTCCATGTCCTTATAGGCAGCGGGCCCTCTTCCCTGGGCAGTTCCAACAGTACCGTGCTTGAGGCGCTTATCCCCCTGCGGGAATTTGCCGCGGGGCAATGGTCAAAGGTAGAGATATGTTATTCGGGTAAGGATACCGGGATTACCGTGGACGGCAGAACGGTTTCCGGTGCAAACTTTGTTTACAGGCCGGAAAACAGTATAAACACCGGTATGTCTAGCTCACAGGATGACGGAAGCAGCCGATCAGGATATATTGCCCTATTCATAAGCCCCCAGGGCGGAAGCCTGCCGGCGGGAAGTTTAACATACCAGGGAACGATGGAGGGACTGCCCGACGGATCTATGTTCATTGATGAGTTTATCCTTGAAGAAGGCGTTCCTTCGTCGCGTGTCAACCTGGGTTCCCGTGTCGAATGGAAGAGGAGCGGTGTTGTGCTTGCCCTCCTTGGTACACCTATCCTGGAGGATCTGTCGGTGCATACAGCCGTTGAAACAGGCCTTCAGGGTAATCCTTTTGAAGAGAGCGGGGAGAATTCGAAGGCCGCAACAGGACAGGCCGGCATGGGGATCAGTATTTTGGGTGTAAAACTGGAAGGAAACATAAACTACTCAATTTCGAGCATTTCACGTTCCTGGTCTGCCGGACACAAGTTAAGCCGTGCCTGGGGGCCTTTCAGCCTTTCGGAAAGATTCGCGGTGGATCCTTCAGGCAGGGCCATGCTTCACACGCTGGGAATGGGCCTCAGCGCCCCGCTTAATGTAAGCGTCTCCGCCGACATATCCGCCGATGAGGTAAAGCTTCAGAGGAAATGGAAAACCGCCTGGAATAGCGCTCCTTTTCAAAAGGTTCCCCTCAGCCTATCCCTTGAAGCCGGGGCTTTCTGGACGGAAAACGATAGTAATGACCGTGAGGATTTTTCAGTCTACGGTGCAACCTGGCTTGAAAGCTGGTCTTCCATCCTGCCCGATCTGGGCGCGGCCGCGGTAAGACGGGAAACAAGCGGACTTTTTAAGTTAAGCCTCGGAACTATCCCCTGGGGCGTAGAGCTGTCCCTGGACGCCTCCTCCGCCTTTTCTATGCAGGCGGGTACGACCCAATCGGCAACAGGGCTGCGATTCGATGTTCCATTTTCGCGGGAGAATATTAAGACGCTATTCCGCCTTGAAAGGAAAATTGCCCGGAGTCTGTACTACACGGGCAGTAATGTACTGGATGATGAAAAAAAACATATTGAAAGCCTTGAGGATTCTATAGACCTCTGGTCTTCCATTCCAATCTATTCGCTGTTCAGTCCCGGCCATCAGGAAGCCATGAATGCCATGCTTACCCGCTCTCAAAATCAGACGGAATATGCAAATTTTAACGATAAGTTATCCCTGACAGTACAAATTCCAGGAATTTACGGACTGCCTTCGCTTTTTCTGCCCCAGAAGATTGAAGCCCAGTTGGAACGGGCTCTGTATCAGAAGCTCGATACCCTTCAGGATACCCTTAACCTGGGGACAAGCCTGGGGTTTCAGTCCCTGAACATGTTCGGCGCTTTTGGGGCCATGCCGCTCTTCAATTTCTATCAGAGCGATGAATTTTCCCATACCTTGGAAACCGCCCTTGCCTTTCCGCAGGACGGAGGAAAAGCAGCTTACCGTATACAGTCCACCCTTGATATGGTATTCTACGGCTTTACAGATTCGTCCCTCGCCCTAACCAATACCTTTACCAGTAATTCGATCAATTCCAGCAGAACCAACCGATGGCAGGAAAGCATCAGTATAAGCTGGATCATGCCATCCGCCAACACCCTTCTTGGTGTTTTTTACGATTGGCTGGGCGGCGTCATCAATACGCAAAGCTCCTGGCTTAGTCTTTCATCTCTTATCAACATGAACCATGAAAAAATACGCAAAGAAACACTGGAATTTATCTTTGATATGACCGGGGATTATCCCAAATACAGCTTTATCCTGGGGCACGAGTCGATAGTCCGCATCGAAGGGCGTCTTAACCTGTCGGTCTTTGCCAAGCTCAACATGCTGCATACCACGGAAGCAAAATCGTTGAGTTTTATCGGAACCCTGGGTACCAGCCTCCATGTTATCTTTTAGACAGATTAACGCGGACAAGAAGTGTCCGCGGCTGGATACTTTTTTGTTTTTATACGTTTATTCCGTTCATTTGTTTTTCATGCTTGAAAATCTCTACTTTTATGTGCTAAACTTGATCATAAGAGAATGCCGCCTTAAAACTAATGGCTTCAAGGCGCCGTATCTCTTAAATAATTAAGCCGGTTTTAAAACGCTCACTTCAGTTCGAGGCGGGTGCTGGACTAAAGTCTAACGAAACAGGCTCTCAATCTAGGGGTGCGGTTTCAAAATTTGATATTTTAAAACCGCTCTCAATATTAAGGAGGTATTTGAAATTGAAACGGTTGTTTAAGCCCTTAACAGGTGAAAAGTCCCCGTTGCCTATACTCTGGATCGTTGCAACCCTTACCCTTTGCGGTATATTTACCCTTGCGTCGGTTCCTATAGTGGAAGCCCAAGGCAGGGAACAGGATTCGCGGCAGTATACATCGGTAATGCAGAATGTTTTTGATTTTATCCAGAGGCATTATGTAGAAGAGGTTGATGCCAAGACGATCTTTGAAGGCGCTATGCAGGGCATGTTCAACGCGCTTGGCGATCCCTATTCAAACTTCCTACCGGAATCGGAGATGACGGACCTCAACGATACTACCCAGGGTAATTTTGGCGGGGTAGGGCTCTATATCTCCAAGCCGTTAGGGGAACGGGACGACGGTAAGCCGCCTTATGTTGAAGTTGCTTCGCCTATTGAGGATACTCCCGGTTGGCGCGCGGGGATTAATCCTGGGGACTATGTAATCGAAGTAAACGGGGAGCCCACCGATGTCCTATCCCTAGACGAGGTTGTCAGCCGTCTGCGGGGGCCGGTGGGGGAAAAGGTAACACTCCTTATCCGCAGGGGCGATACCCTTGAATTTCCGATTACCCTTACCAGGGCTGTTATCGAGGTTCCTACGACCAAGTCTGCCATGATAAATGATATAGGTTATCTAAAGCTCCTGACCTTTACCCCTAATACCGTGAACCGGGCGCAGGAAGCTATTAACGAGTTTAAGACAAAGAACTACAAGGCCGTTATCCTTGATCTGCGGAACAACTACGGGGGGCTCCTCAACTCCGCCGTGGGGGTCAGCAGCCTCTTCCTGGACGGAGGGGTGGTAGTTACCACAAAATCGCGCATACCATCAGAGAATGTGGTATTCAATACACGGGGAAGGAATGCGGTGCCCTTGAATATTCCGATGGTTGTGCTTATCAACCGCGGTTCAGCCTCGGCCTCGGAGATCGTAGCCGGAGCGCTCAAGGATAGGGGGCGGGCCTATCTTGTAGGGGAAAAATCCTTCGGCAAGGGTTCTGTCCAGCAGGTTTACCCGCTCGATAAGGCCGGTTTCAAAATTACTACCGCCCGTTACTATACCCCAAGCGATGTCAATATCGACAAGATAGGAATTCCACCGGATTTAGAAGTGAAATTTCCTGAATTTACCGAAGAAGATACGGTAAAACTCAATGAATTAATCAAATCCAATAAGATTCCTTCGTTTGTTGTGGAAAATCCGCAGGCCGGTTCCGCACAGGTTGATGATTTTGTCAGTAGTTTAAGCAGGGAATATAAACTTGATGCTTCTCTGCTTAAAAGGCTTGTACGGAACGAGCAGAGCCGGACAGTCATTGCGCCGGTCTACGATTTGGAATACGATGTACAGCTTCAGGAAGCGGTAAAGATACTTCAGAATGGATCGTACCGCAGCCTTATGGGAACCACAAAAACTTTAAAGGTCCTCCAGGACGAGGCTTTAAAAGATGATGTTCCTCTAGCTTCGTAGTTTGAGCCTTATGCGGGAGGGAAGCTGGTTACGAATATCTAAAAACGGACCGATATACCTCGACTGGCCGGATGCTTTGAAAGATGTTTTGCGGCCTAAGTGATGAAACAGTTTTTACTGAGATTCTACCCCGATTCAAATGGGCGGATACATCTTGGCGGCAAAGATTACCATTACCTTGTCAGGGTGAGGCGGCTTAAACGGGGGGCTGTATTTAAGGCCCTTCTTCCCGACGGGAAAGAAGTTAAGGTACGGGTGGAGTCTGCCGGCGGCTCTTTTATAGGTTTGGCTCTTTTAGCCTGTCCGCCTCCCGGTTCGGGTAAAGCCGTGGATTCTCCACAAAATGCTGGAAAATTCGCGGCTTCTCTTCCGGCTGGGGCGGCGGGGCGTCCGCTGTCTTTAGAGGATAAAATTGTCTTGCCGCCCATAGCCCTGTTCCAGGCTATGCCCAAGCATTCTAAATTTGACTTGATTCTGAGGCAAGCTGTAGAAGGGGGTATTTCCGAGGTTCAACCTTTCTTTTCGGAATATTCCGTACCCCGTATTAAAAGCGACCGGTATGGGCCGTTGTCTGCCGGTGAAGGCGCTCTACCGGGCGGCGATGACAGAATTGAAAGGCAGCGGCGAATCATCAGGGAAGCATTGCAGCAGAGCGGTTCTCCTATTGTTACAAATCTGCGCCCCGCATGTTCCTTTGAGGGGCTTGTCGGTTACTGGGAGGAACTTAGACACCGGTATCCGGGAGCGCTGGGGGTTGTGATGCATCAAGAGCAGCTTGAACAGGGCAGCCTTCATGCCTATCTTAGTTCCATGCCGGAATTTGTCGCCTTGGCGGTCGGCCCGGAAGGAGGCTTTTCTTCAAGGGAAATTGCATGCTTTCTGTCCGCCGGATTTAAACCTTTGCATATAAAGGATACCGTATTACGTGTTGAAACGGCTGCTCTCTATGGAGCGGCATCTATACGGATTATTCTTTTGGAGAGCTCATCGTGGATTCCGAAAACCACCCAATAAGGGAACGGATCGAATTACTAAAAGTTCCTCTGGATAGCATTACGCCGGAGAACATGGCGGCTATTATTTATGAACTATTGGCTGCTGGAGAGCCGCATAATATAGTATTGCTTTCCCTCTGGGATTTGCTTAGAGCACGGCGGAGGGGGGGGTATAAGTCTTATGTGCAGGCTGCCGCCCTGTGTATTCCCATAGCAAAAAGTCTTGTAAGCGGCGCCCAGTTCCTGGTTAGGAAGAAGCCTTTCCGGTACATGCCCTTTGACTTTGTGGTAAGCCTTTTGAGCATCCTCGAAACACGGGAGCTATCGGTTTATCTTCTGGGATCCAGCAAGAAAATTCTCCTTCAAACTGAAAAAAATATACGCCAGACCTTTCCTGGTCTTCAGATTGTCGGGCGGTATCCTGGTTTCTTCAAAAAATATCAGGAAGAGGCTATCATAGCGGCCATTAGGAAAGCCTCTCCCAGTCTGCTCCTTGTTGGTAAGGGTATCCGCGGCGAAGAGCAGTGGATATACCGGAATAACCACAGATTGGGAAGGGGGATGCGTCTGTGGTGCAGTGATCTCTTCGATGTTTTTGCCAACAAGAAAAAACGACCCTCCCGTTTTACCTTCGATAACGGCCTTGAGTGGATAGGCTTTTGTGTCTACAACCCGTTGCATGTTTTTAGGATTTTCCCCTATCTCTATTACAAGATACTCCTCGTCGTTTATCGATTTGCTAAAAAGCCTCCAAAGGCGTCTATTCCTATGGGGGTCTAGGAGCCGCGGACACTTCGTGTCCGATTGCACTTGTGGATTTTTTGCATATTCATGCAAAAAATCCCGATCAATGGGCATGCTTTCGGAGTTTGCAAGGTATAAATATTCATGTTTATGAATATTTATACC
>JAISQR010000563.1 GCA_031274035.1 Treponema sp.
CTTTGCGGTTAAATTTCTTCAAATTTGGGTATTTTCGCGGTACTTGAAAGTATCGCGTTTTCCTTTTTCGCGTCTTTTCGCGTTTTTAGCGGTTAAATTTCTTAAAAGTAAAAATGCTGCGCAGGGTCCCCAAGCAATTGAGAACAAAAAGAATATATGAAATATCGCACATACCTGAGTAGTTACAAGGAATTTTAATAGGTGCATATCTTTCGGATAGAAAGTATATCGTCCGAAAGAATCTTTTTCGCCCGTTTCCGGTCTCCGGTTTTGATTGCGTTGAGCAGGGCTTCATGGGTGTCGGATTCAAAGTTCTGATAATCCTCCGGCGCGTTGTTCCAGAAGAGTTGGGCGACGATACGCCATTGACGGCGGAGTACGCGGTCAAGGGTATCGGTAAGGAGGGAATTTCCCCCCGCCGCGTTCACCGCCAGATGAAAGCGGATATTGTTATGCCACCATGTTTCCAGGTTGACCCTCAGCCCGTGCTTGGTATACTGGGATTCTTCTACCAGCGAAAATAGCCGCCGCAGAGTATCCTCATGTACGCCGGAAACAATCCTGTCCAGTATTGGTAATTCCAGCATAATCCGCAGTTCCGTTGCCTCATGAATATCCTTTTCGGTAAACCGGACAATACGATACCCTGCCCGCGGAATGCTCTGTACAATATTTTCCTGGCATAATTCTATCAAGGCTTCCCGTACCGGGGCCCTGCTTATCTCAAACTGTCCGGCAAGCTCCTTTTCCTTGAGAATATAATCCATAGGATAGTCTTTCTTTATAATCCCCTCAAGAATACGGTGATATACCTGCTTTTTTAAGGTATCGGTGGTAAGCATGATCGCCCCCTTGACAGTTATTTATATTACTGATATGATCAATAGTAATATTAAAGGTCTGTTTTGTAAAGTTTAATAAAAGGAGGTAGTTCCAAAATTTGACATTTTTGAACTACCTCCTATGAAAATCGCAGTTTTGTAAGGCTTTAGCCTGAAAAACTGCAAGAGCCGGTCCAAAATAACCGATTTTGGAACCGGCTCAAAGGAATCTATAGTCATGGAAGAGACAATCGAATCGCCTTTGACGCGGCTGTTGAAAAGAGAGCTGCTTGTCTCTATGGGCTGTACCGAACCGGCCGCCGCCGCGCTTGCCGCCGCCGCCGCCCGTCATGCCCTGGGTATTCCTCCGCAGGCGGTTCGCATTCGGGCCAGCCGTGATATTATTAAAAACGCCATGCACGCGGGTATTCCCCATTCAACATTCAAGGGCATTAACGCCGCGGCGGCCTTGGGGGTCTCCGTCGGAGACCCCGCAAAGGGCCTCAACATACTCTCTTGTATAGGGCCCGAAGATGAAGAGCGGGCCGCCGCGCTCTTGCGGTCGGGCTGCATAGAATTGGAACTTGCCGAAGGAACGCCGCCGGTGTTTATCGAGGTCAAGGTGCAGGCCGAAGGACATTCCGCAACCGCCCGAATTCAGGGCGAACATTCACAGGTAGTTATCCTTAAAGATTCAGGCGGGGAAACTATGCCTGAGTACATTCAGAGCGGGGAATCGTATCCCGAACTTAGCCCGGAAGCCTTATACGATTATGCCCTTCATGTGCCTTTTGCCGAGATACGTTTCCTTATTGAAGGTGCGCGGACAAACTATGCAATCGCCGAACATTCGGTAAAGACCGGTTACGGCATACAGGTAGGAAAAACCATGCTGGAACAGGAGGGGGGCGACCTGTTCCTCCGCGGGGCTTCCCTGGCGGCGGCGGCTTCGGACGCCCGTATGGCGGGATGTTCAATGCCGGTAGTGATCAATTCGGGCAGCGGCAATCAGGGGATCACTATTTCGGTGCCGGTGCTGGTATTGGGGGAGGGCCTGGGACGCGGCGAAGAAGAAATTACCCGCGCCCTCTGCCTGGCCCATCTTACCGCCCTTATGATGACGGCCCGCAAGGATAGGCTTTCGGCCCTCTGCGGAGCGTTTACCGCCGCGGTGGGTACCGCGGCCGGCTATATCCTGCTTTTGGGGGGCGGCTACGATGATATGACGCGGTGCGTCAATAATATGGTGGGCAATCTTATGGGTATACTCTGCGACGGCGCCAAGGGAAGCTGCGCGCTCAAGATATACTCCTGTGTGGAGGCTGCCGCAATGGGGGCAAAGATCGCCCTGGCAGGCCGTTCCATCCCCGCGTCTGAGGGTGTGCTGGGGAATAATCTGGAAGAAACCCTCCGTACCGTGCGGCAAATTTCACATGAAGGCATGATACCGCTGGATAAAACGATTCTTAACATTATGATTCAAAAGCGGAAACAACAAGAAGTAACTAAGGGCGCCTCTAAAAACTGAAGTTTGCGGGGGCCCGCAAAGATATGGAGAAAAATATGAACAAGGTAGAACGGGTAGAAGCGGTATTCCGCGACGAAACACCGGACAAAACCCCCGCGGGGTTTTGGTTTCACTATAACCATGAGTGGGAACCGCGGCGTATGGCTGATGAGCACCTCAAAACTTTTAGGGAAACCGATGCGGACATACTTAAAGTGATGCAGGATTACGCGGTAAAGCTGGAGGAACCGGTGAAAGTTCCGGCGGACTGGAAAAAGCTCCGTTTCCCCGGAACCTCTTCCCCGGTATGTCAAAAATTACTGGATGTGCTTAAACGTATCCTGGACAGCCTGGGCGGGGAAGCGCTGGTTTTTCAGACCATGTACGGCCCCTTCAAGAATGCGGTTATCAGCTATTCGGACCAGCTTGTTATGGCCCACGCGCGGGAAGACCCCCAGGCTTTGGCGGCCGGTATTTCCGTGATACGGGAAGCCTTGACGGAATGGGCCGCCGCGTTTGTGGATGCCGGGGCCTGCGGGCTCTACTATACCGCCCAGTTCAGCGAACCCGGACGTTTTTCCCATGAAGAATGGGAAAAACTGGTTAAACCGGCGGATTTGGCAGTGCTTAAAGCCTCTGAACAGCGGGGGGGGCGGAACATTCTGCATATCTGCGGCGAACCGGACTATCAGTTTAAAACGAACCTCGCATGGTTTACCGGTTATCCCGCCTCTATCGTCAACTGGTCGGTAAAAGATACGGGTTTTGCACCGGAGCAGGGCAGGGAACTTTTCAAAAAACCCATCCTGGGGGGCATGAACAATAAGGGAAATATCCTCAACGGTACGGACGAGGATATCAAAGCCGAGGCTTCGGGGATCATCCGCGGGGCCGGACGGAAAGGCTTCATGCTTGGAGCGGACTGTACTATCCAGGGCCGGGGAATTACCCATCAGAAGATACGGGCCGCGGTGGACGCCGCCCATCATTTCCAGGATTGAATAGGGTAGGAGTTTGTTTTAGCGATTCTACTGTAACATAGTTACAGTAATTATAACTGTGTATTAAAGGAGTTTTGTATGAAAAAAAGGTCCGTGATGGTATCATCGGTCTCTTTGCTCTGTCTGTTTGCGGTTTTAGGTGTACTAAACGGCTGCGAAAAACAAACCGCGTCGGATGCCGGCGGTACGGCCAGGAACGTTATCACTACCATTGAATTCTTCCAGCAAAAAATGGAGGAGGGCCCCCAGCGGGGCTATCAGCAAGTGGTGGATCGGTACAACGCGGAATTTGCCGATAAGTATAAGATAGAGTTGAACACCGTTCCCGACGCAGGCACCGTACTTACCGCACGGGTAGTATCCGGGGATATTCCGCCCCTTTTCTCAGATTATCCTACCCAGCTTCAATTTAAAGAAAAGGTAAGGAACGGCATCCCCCAGGATATCAGCAATGAATCCTTTATGTCGCGGGTTAATCCGCCGGCTGTCCTTATGTCCAAGGCGCCGGACAACAGGGATTACGCAATGCCCCTGTCCCATAACTTTATGGCAGTCTATTACAACATTGATATTTTCAACGCTAACGGCATTGCCATTCCCGCTACTTATGATGAATTTATCGCTGCCTGTAAAAAACTGCAAGCCGCTAATATTCAACCCCTGGTGTTTACCTTTGCTACCCCCGGACGTGTAGGCCACATGTTCCAGGCCATGAACGCATCCTGGACAGCCGACGGCGTGGAGCGTCTGGCCGCGGTTATGGACGGAAGCGGCAATCTCCAGGGCGACGAGGTAATGAGCCGTATGGCTTCCCGTGTTTTGGAAGTTACTTCCTATGGTAATACGGACGCCTTTGCCCTGCCCGATACGGGAATGTGGGAAAACTTTGCTAACGGTCAAGCCGCTATGTGCGTTACCGGTTCCTATGCGCGGGGCACGATACAACTTGCCAACGCCAATTTGAACATGGGGGTATTCCCTCTGCCCAATGATACACCGGAAACTACCACCCTGCTTTCAGGAATCGACGCGGCCCTCTGTGTATCCGCCAGGGCCCCAGACGCACAAAAGGCGGCGGGTCTAGCCTTCCTCGAATTTATTTCGCGGACGGAAAACGCCCAGATATTCTGCGACAGCGACGGGGCGCCCAGCGCTATCACCGCGGTTACCTATCAGGACTCGCGGGTTGATCCGGTGATCAACAAGATGAGGGTAGGGCCGCTTCACGACTGGTTTGCCTCTACTATTCCCGGTAATGTACAGAACGAAATTTACAACGTTGTACAACAATTCCTCATGGATAAGAATGTCGATTCTTTCCTGACCCAACTCCAACAGAGCATTGTTACCGCGTCGGCAAATTAAGAGCGCCGTAAGTAACCGCCCCAAAGGAGCCGCGTTAATCGGAATTTTTGCATGAATATGCAAAAATTCCACAAGTGCAACAGGCTGCTAGGGAACGGAAACCGGCTTATCACGGCGCTGAAACGCGGCGTAATGAGCCGGTTGAAGGAGGATGCCTATGAAAAAGAACAGCCTGTCTGACAGTCTAACCTATGTTGGGTTTACTATTATTCCCTTAGCGCTCTATGGGGTTTTTTATATCTTCCAGGTATTGAGCGGTATGTTTTATAGTTTTACCGATTGGAACGGTATGGGGGCCGGCTATAACATGGTAGGGTTTAGGAACTACCTGCTGCTCTTTCGGAACCCTAGTTTTTGGCGTTCACTGGGAACCACTTTCCGTTACGCTCTGCTGCTGGTTGCCGGAACCATGATACTGTCCTTGTTTTTGGCATTGGCCCTGGATTCCCTTAAAATCTTTAAAACCTTTGCAAAAGCGGTATTCTTTATCCCCGCTATGCTCGGTTCGGTAACGGTGGCTCTGATCTGGAGTCAACTATACTACCGTGCTGTGCCCCTTATAGGGCAGGCTTTGAACGTAGGCTTCCTTAAAAGCAGCCCTCTGGCGGCCCCTCAATCCACTATGTTAGCTACGGTTTTTGTGAATATCTGGCAGTCGGTAGCAATTCCTACGATCATATTCATTGCGGGCCTTCAAACGGTGCCGAGGGAACTTTACGAGTCGGCTATGATGGACGGGGCTTCCCCCTTACAGCGGTTTCGTTTTATCACTATACCCGGCATACTGCCTATCTTTATTGTCAACTTGGTACTATTGGTAAAGGCCGGATTTACCACCTTCGACTATCCCTATGCCCTTACCGGCGGAGGGCCGGCCCGGGCCACGGAGGTAATTTCTATTTCTATTATCAATGACGCATTCCGCGATTACCGTTTTTCTATAGCCAACGCGGAGGCCGCGGTACTCTTTATCATCATTGCCTCAATTTCGCTAGTGCAGATACGCTTTTCAAGCAGGGGGGGCGGTCAATGAGGATAATTAGAAAAATATTCAAAATGAAATCGATCAAGATGTGGAACATTGCGGGGTTCGGCTGGATTATCCTGCGGAATATCCTGCTTATCTGCGGTTTTTTTCTGATAGCCGCGCCCCTGTATTTGGTATTGGTCAATTCCTTTAAAAGCCTGGAAGAAGCGGGGCGGAATTTCTTTTCTTTTCCTTCTTCGCTAAATATGGATAATTTCAAAAATCTCTTTGCCAGTCAGAATTATCTGGGGTATGTAAAAAATTCCGCCCTTATTACGGTTGTTTCTATTCTTATAGAGGTATGCCTCGTCCCCTCCGTATCCTATGCTATAGCCAGGAATTTCAGGCGCCCCTATTTTTTGTTTGTCTATTTCTTTCTGCTTATGGGACTTTTTATCCCTTCCCAGGTAGTAATACTGCCGGTTACCAAATTTATGACCGGTATCAAAATGCTAAACCACGCGGGACTTATCCTGCTCTACGCGACATTCAGCCTTACAAGGGGCGTCTTTCTCTTTGTCAACTATATCCGCACCATGCCCTACGAACTGGAAGAGGCTGCCCGTGTGGACGGCTGCAATGTGTTTATGACCTATACCAGTATTATTCTGCCGCTCACCGGTCCTATGATGGCTACCATGATTGTTATGGACGCCCTTTGGTACTGGAACGATTTTATGCTGCCCCTCATGCTCCTCAACCGGTCGCGGGGATTCTGGACCCTGCCCCTGTTCCAGTATAACTTTAAAACCGAGTACTCATTTAACTATACTATGTCCTTTACAGCCTATCTGGTTTCAATGCTGCCTATCCTTATTATCTATATTATTGGACAGAAAAGTATCATCAAGGGATTAACCGCCGGTGCGGTAAAAGGTTGACGGGATACAGTTTTATCCCGTTGACTAAATTCTATAAATAGTATATTCCTACTTTATATCGTTTAAAAGGATACCGATAAAATAATCAGATTCTTATGATTAAAATTACTACCAAATGTGAAAAAGTTATTGTCAGGCTTTTCCTGATGGGCTCTCTTGCATACTTCATGTTTCCTTGGGTGCATTTTTCGGTAACTCAGGTGTTGGAGATGCGCGGGGCGTCTGAAAAAGACGCCGTCTTTGAAGAAGAGAAAGGCATGGGGGGGGTGTCCTATCTGGAGGTGGTTAGTGTATCCGCTCTGAATCAGTCCAGCGCGGATACGGCCGTGATGCCGGATATTATCGAGCCTGCCGCTGTTTTTGCAGAAGCTGAAAAAACTACGGCGCTTGTAATACCGGATCCTGAATCCGGCGAGCCGGGCGTTCCTGAACCTGTTGAATACTCAAAACCGCATATTCTTATTTCTACCGCATATAAGGTTGAACAGGGTGATATAATCGGCAAGATTGCCATGAAATTTGGTTTGAATCAGGATACGCTTATTTCATTTAATAATATAAAGAACACCCGCCTTTTGCAGATTGGGCAGACGCTCAGGGTGCCGAATCAGGACGGTATTATGTATACCGTTAAGAAAGGGGATACGCTTTCCGCAATTGCCGAACTTTTTGAAGTTGACCAAAACGCCATCATGACGGTGAATGAACTTTTTTCCGATGTATTGAAAGTGGGTACAAGTCTTTTTATTCCGGGTGCGCGGCTTGAATTGGTGGACCTTCAGGAGATCAATGGCGATCTCTTTGCGTGGCCTATTAGAGGGCGTATTACATCACTTTACGGCTACCGTCCGAATCCTTTTAATCCTAAAGACGGTACGCGGCAGTTCCATTCAGGGCTTGATATAGCCGCCGCCGCGGGAACCCCCATCAAGGCTGCCCAGTCAGGCAGGGTAAGCACGGTAAGTAACGATGCTTCCTTCGGTAATTATGTCGTGATAAGCCATCATTCGGGGTATAGAACCCTCTATGCCCACATGAGCGTTGTCCGTGTCAAGGCAGGGGCCTATGTTACAGCAGGTCAGCGCATAGGCGATGTCGGCAGTACGGGCCGTTCAACCGGACCCCACCTCCATTTTACGGTTTACAAAAATGGTGTAACGGTTAATCCGCTTAATTTGGTAAAGTAGACAAAACCCGGTATAATTTTCTCTCGGAGTTTGCGGGCAAAGCCCCACAAACTCCGAGCAGCCGCGGATATTTTATGCTCGAAGGGTACAGCATACCCCTTGCGGTTTCCCGCGATTCCCCTAAGGATTAATTATGCAAGAGAGCGTTCAATTACCCCCCCTTAACCCAGGGCATCGGCGTTTACTCTGAGAACAATGCCTGATACAGGAAATCCGAATCCAGGGCGGCGTGCATCATGCGGCGTTTGGCGCTGACCCGTTTCTTTTCCATCTTCATCTTCC
>JAISQR010000437.1 GCA_031274035.1 Treponema sp.
AGATGTTTTTCCATGCTCAATCAATGTCCCAGGCGCATATGCAAAAAAAGAAATTCTATAGTATTGCTCGGGAACATCGGGTGTTTTGAAGGCGGGAAGAGAACTTGTACATGCTGATAGAAAAATCATGACAATAATAACAAGATATGGAGAATATCTCATTATGCCTATATACTGCCCTGGCCGAATTGAAAAATTCATACTATACCTGCAAGGAACAATCTAAAAATAGCCGGGAAATGTTGCAAAATGTTATTGAATTGTTAATAAAATATTAAATTTGAAAAATGCTAAGTGAATTTTCCGCTATTTGCGGATCAAGAATGAGCGTGGGGAGGGTAACACAGTTTTAACCGGACCGTAAAAGTTGTTCCTTTCCCTGCCGCGCTCTTAACCCGTATATCGGCGCCGACAAGGGCGATTGCTTTTTTCACCAGAGCAAGCCCCAGGCCGTTGCCTTCCTGGGCGTGGGAACTGTCCCCCTGGTAGAACTTGTCGAAAATACGTTTTTGCGTTTCTTCGTCCATGCCGCAGCCTGAGTCCCTAACCTGTACCTTGGCAAGGCCGCCGGCCGCTTTTTTCAGGCTTAGGCTGATGGAGCCGCCGGGGGCGGTGAACTTTACCGCGTTGGCGATAAGGTTGTTCCAGACAATTTCCAGCATACTTTCATCATAACGGACGGCAATTTCGTCCAAATCCGCATCAAAGCGGATGTTTTTTCGTTCCCAGAGGTCTTCAAAGGCAAGGGCGCAGCGGCGGAGCTGTTCCCCCAGTTCATAGGAAGACGCTCCGGGAAGAATCCCCTGATTTTCCAGCTTGTTTAGTTTGAGAATATTGGACACCAGGGCGGATAGTTTTTGAGACGAGTTAATAATGTTTTTAATGTATTCATGGCGGTCTTCCACATCCAAAGTATCGTTCTGGAGTACCGAGGCATAATTCTGGATAACCGCAAGAGGGGTTTTGATCTCGTGGGATACGTTGGTGATAAAATCGGTCTTCATGGTTTCAATGCTTTCAAGTTCCTTTGCCATGGTGTTGAAGTCCTCAAACATAACTTCAATATAGTCTTTTTTTCCGTCTTTACGGAGGGGGGCGACACGGACGCTAAAGTCCCCGGCGGCTACTTTTTTTGCCGCCGCGCTCAAATGCCGCATGGGGCGGCTCACATAAAAATGCCGGATAAGGCTGTAAAGGGCGGTTAAAACAATGGTACTGAATATGAGCCAGCCGATAAGGGCGTTTATCTGAAACATCACTGAACGCCCTTCCTGCTCTATCGTCTGGAATATCATCATGTGGTTACCGTTGACCACCACCAGGGCAAGAAAGATAAGGATACTATCCTTTATAGATTCATTGGCATTGACCCGTTTGTCCTTTTCCCATTTCATTTTTACAACCCTTTTCCCCATCTGTTTACTATTTGACTAGTTTACTAGCCATCTAGGACATCTACCAGCCAGATGAGCAGTACGGAGAGGGCATCTACGGATATGCCCAGCTTAAACCCGTCGGGGACGCCATATTCGGCAAACAAAGATAAATTGGCGGTGTAGTGAAGACCCAAGGGGATGGGCAAAAGAAACCGCAGGCCCCCGGCGCCGGAAAATTCCTGATCCGGCGGAGCGGAACCCTTCCGCTGCTGGGTCCAACGCCAGGCCGCTTTTCCGTAGAGGGCGATATAAAACAGATCCCCCAGATCAATAAAACGGTATTCCGCCATGAGGGGCAAAAAGGAATAGCTGATCGTGTTTTTGCCGCTCATGCTCTCCATATCAAAAAGCTGAACACTGAACCCCAGTTTTTTATCCGCCAGCAGCGTAAACTGACCCAGGCCCACGCTGCCGTCGATGGGATTATCGGAACCGTTGAAAAACAACTCCGCCTCTCCCAGGCTCCAGCTAAAATCCAGCTCCGCCCCCCCCGCGCTTCCCGCCGCAAGAAGGAATAAAAAGAATACCGCCGCGCCGAAACTATTTTGTCTCTTCATAGTCACCGCCTCCTACCCGTGAGAGCTTAAGCTTGACTGACAAATATATGTAATCACCTTTTGCATGACAGGTCAAGAATATTCGTTCGTATGTCCGTGTTGTCCTAAATTGAGAATTCCCGCCGCTCCGGGGTTATTCACTTCAACACTGCCTTGTAGCCCAGGCCGTGAACCGTTACAATTTCAAAATCCTTGCAATCCGAAAACTTATCCCGCAGTTTGGTAATATACACGTCCACCGTTCGCGGGGCGCTTTCGGTTTCCGCGCCCCAGAAATCGTCCATAAGCTGATTCCGGGTAAAGGTTTTTTTGGGGTACGACAGGAGTTTAAAAAGGACATTGAATTCCCTGACCGTGAGGGGGATTTCCTTTCCTTCCACCGTGGCGGTCATCTCATCGGCGTTGAGGACGAGGCTTCCGGCGGTAAGTTTTTTTTCGTTGGCGATATTTGCCCGCCGGAGGAGCGCGCCGATCCGTAAAATAAGTTCCTCCAGGTCCACAGGTTTGACCATATAATCGTCAATGCCGATACGGAAACCCTTCTGCTTTGATGTTATGTCGTCCCGGGCGGTGATAAAGAGGATGGGAATGGTTTTATCCTGCTCCCGTACCATGGCGGCAAACTTGAAGCCGTCTACTTCGGGCATCATAATATCCGAAACGATAAGGCCGATAATGTTGTCTACCATGCGGTCAAAGGCTTCCACCGCGGAAAGGCAGCCGATGGCTTTGTAGCCATGCTCGTTTAGATAATGGCAGACTATGCGGTTTAGTTTTTCATCGTCCTCGACTACCAGAATATTGATCATGGGCT
>JAISQR010000153.1 GCA_031274035.1 Treponema sp.
TAAAATGATGCCTATATCATCTATAAGGATACGGAGTATGGAAAAGAAAGGCAAGGATTTTGACAAGATTAGTCAGCTTTACGCTCAATATACGGAAAAGAATAAGGAAAATCTTATCAAAACCGCCAAAAACCTTTTGAAACTTCAAAAGGACAATGCTTTGCTTGCCGATGCCCCTTGCCCTCCTATAGAAGTGGAAAAGAAAGATATGGTATAGTGTTCTTTGGGTCATTGTGGGGCTGTATGCCCCTATAAAATATATTGTAAGGCGGTTTGTATGTTTAAGAAAGTTGTTTTTGTGGTGTTATTCTTTGCCCTCTGTTTTTCGGTTTATAGTCAAAATACAAGTGATTTTACCTATACGCTCAATGACAATCAAATAACTATAACAGGGTATAAGGGAACAAGAAAAGATGTTGTTATCCCTGAAAAAATAAACAAACTCCCTGTTGTTGCTATTGGTGACAGTGCGTTTCTCCGTAAATCATTAACCAGCGTAGTAATCCCTAACAGTATTGTTTCTATTGGAGATAGTGCGTTTCGTTCTAATGATTTAACCAGTGTAGTAATCCCTGATAGTGTTATTTCTATCGGTGAAATGGCATTTTTTGGTGTCAGTATAGAGGAAACTCCATATTTAACAGAAAATCACTTAACCAGCGTTATTATTGGTAACAGCGTTACCGTTATTGGATATATGGCTTTTTTTCGCAACCAACTAACCAGCGTTACCATACCAAACAGCGTTACCGCTATCGAAAGGAGTGCTTTTTCTTACAACCAACTAACCAGCGTTACCATACCTAACAGCGTTACTACTATTGGAGGTGGTGCTTTTTATAACAACCAACTAACCAGCGTTACTATTGGTAATAGCGTTACTACTATTGGAAGTGAGGCTTTTCGTAACAACCAACTAACCAGCGTTACCATACCTAACAGCGTTACTACTATTGGAAGTGAGGCTTTTTCTAACAACCAACTAACCAGCGTTACCATACCTAATAGCGTTACTTATATCGGAAGCGCTGCTTTTTCTGGCAACCAACTAACTCACCTTGAAATTGATATGCCAACAATTCCATCTACGTTTAGTGGGTATCATTTAACCAGCGTTACCATTGGTAATAGCGTTACCACTATTGGAGTTTTGGCTTTTAATAACAACCGACTTACCAGCGTTACCATACCTGATAGCGTTACTACTATTGGATTTGGTGCTTTTTCTTCCAACCGACTTACCAGCGTTACCATACCTAATAGCGTTACTACTATTGGAGATTTTGCTTTTAATAACAACCAACTAACCAGCGTTACCATTGGTAATAGCGTTACTACTATTGGAGGTGGTGCTTTTAATAACAACCAACTAACCAGCGTTACCATTGGTAATAGCGTTACTACTATTGGAGATAGTGCTTTTCAATACAACCGACTTACCAGCGTTACCATACCTGACAGCGTTACTACTATTGGAGATGGTGCTTTTCAATTTAATCTACTAACCAGCGTTACCATACCTAACAGCGTTACCACTATTGGAAATAATGCTTTTTCTTACAACCGACTAACCAGTGTTGCCATTGGCAGTAACGTTTCATTGACTTCGAGTGCTATTGTAAATGATTTTGATACATTCTATACTAACAATGGTAAGAAAGCGGGGAGATATACTTACAATGCTTCTGCTTGGTCTTATGCTCCATAAACGCTAACCATAATACCACAATGGCAATAAACCGCCATTGTGGTATTCCTTCAATCTCCGCCTTTATATATAGGGTTGTGTTTTCCATAACGCAAAATTTGGCGTTATGGTATATATATAGAAGGAAAACCGATATGATTTTTCCGTCAATGTTATGCCCTTCCCTGTAAATGTCAAAAATCGTGGGTCTGAAAATGGGTCGAAAATTTGGCAAAACTACCAAAAATCAGCCCAAAATGTCCTGTATGGCGGGGGGTTAAAAGATATTAAAACTTTTGCGTAAGTCTATATCCTGTATAGAATTAGCAAGCACTTTTGACTTGGAAAACTTGACTTGAAAAAGCAAAATATATTAGGACTGTTTACGCGCGAACCTTCGGTTCGATGCCGCCTTTCGGCAGACCGGGCCGGTAGGCGCTCCGTCTCCGAAAAACCCCGCAAAGGGCGTATTGTTTATGACGGTGAAACCTGAACCGCCTTAGAACCCGGAGCAAGGGGAGCAACGTTGGCAGGGGCCTCGTCCCGTGTCCATTCACCGGCCATTCCTCTTGCTTATCCCCCTGGCTGCCTCGAAAACCCGTTCCAGGTATGGTTCCCAGTTTGTATCACGGCTCTTAAATTCACGGCTCATCCCGTCCAGAACAATGAACCCCTTGCTTTTTACACGGTCAAAAAGCCGGTCGTTTAGCATCACCTTTTTCATGCTCTCAAGGAGGCCTGTTTCATTAAAATAGGGCATGGTATTGCCTGCAACGCAGATCACAAGGCCCGTTTCAAGCTGCTTCATGCTTCTACCCTTTCCGCCGGATTCGCCGTAGGCAAAGCCATAGGTCCAGACACGATCAAACCAGCCTACAAGTTTTGCCGGCGCTTCGGTCCAGAAAACAGGATAGATAAATACGATTGCGTCAGAACGGTTTATCTTTTCCTGTTCCGCAAGCACATCGGGCGGTGCGCTCAAATCGGCGCGGTAGTATGCTTCCCGCAAGTACTCTGCCTCGCTCATATCGGTAACAAAGCCCATCTTATAGAGATCCGAAACCGTATACGAATGCCCCTCGCTTTCAAGTCCGGCAATAAAGCTGTCGCGAACATGCCTTGTAAAACTATCTTCGCTGGGGTGAGCATACACAATAAAAACATGCATTTAGTTATCCTTAACTTGGAATGCGCGGATGTAACCCTTAACCCTACACACCGCGAACCTTGGGTTCGACGTGTGCGGGCTTTAGTATGGTAGTTCATTACAGTTTCCCCGATCTTTTTACTTCCAGGTAGCGGTTGATAAGCGTACCGGATAGATGCGCCGATGAAGTTTCCAGGGTGAGCAAGCCGGAATGTTCCCATGACTGATACAAACGGCGTCTGGAGCTAAGATATGAAAACGCGGCCGCGGTTTCCAGTCCTTCATCGGGGGTTGCAGGCTGCCTACGGGCAATATCCTCGGCTTCCTGTTCCCGCAGGCTTACCAGCAGAAGCAGGTGGCGTTTTTCTATTCGTTTAAGTATCCAGGAAAGCGACTCACCGTCCTCCTCGCGGAAATTGCTTATCAGTATAATGAAGGTACGCCGTCGAAGGCGCTTGAGCGCGTCTTCCAGTGCGGAAAACGGCGAAGATGGAACCGGCGCGCTTTGCAGGTCGTAAAGGCCGTTAATAAGAACCGGAAAAGAGCGGAGGCCCTTGCGCGGAGGCAGCCAAAGTTCGGTGTTGCCGAAGGCGCCCGCGGCTATGCTGTCCCCATGTTTGAGGGCGACATAGGCAAGCAGGAGCATGGCGCCCAGCGCGCTGTCAAATTGCAGCGCGAATTCCCCCTCGCGCCGGTACAGACGGTAGCCTGTATCCAGCAGGATCAGCACTTGCTGATCCTGCTCTTCCTGGTATTCACGCACTATTACCTTTTGCCTGCCGTCGCTCTGCCGGTTCCGGCCGGTAGCGCGCCAGTCTATAGCCCGTACGGAATCCCCCTCCTGAAATTCGCGGAGGCTCATAAATTCCATGCCATGCCCCCTTTTGCGGATATTCTTGAGGCCGGTACGCTCCAAGATGCCGCGTATATCGCCGGCAGAGGCTTTTATCTTATTGAAATCGGGATAGATTCTGCCCTGACTAAGACAGGGCAGGCTTATCCTGCATTTCCAGAACCGCAGGGGTGATGAGAAGAGCAGTTCCAGGCCCTGGAACTGCCATCCGCCGCGCTCCAGCGGCAGAATCGGGTATTCAAATTTAAGTTCGCCGTACTGTTGTAACTGCCCGCGGTCAAGAAGGGCGGGGAAAACCGCGCACTTCATTGAAGGCGGATACAGGTCGAACAGAAGTATCCTAAAGGGAAGGAAACCCTTTCCGCTTTTCCTGATACGCAGTACAACCTGATGGGATATGCCCTGCGTCAGAGATGCGCTTATTGTTCGTTCCGTTTCCAGCTTGCCGCTGAGCAGGACCAGGAAAAGGCCGTCCGCTATGAGAAAGGGAAGCAGGCAAACTATGCTGAGAAACCAGACCAGCGAGAGCGGGTTAAAGAACGCTGCGGCTGTTCCCAGCAAGAGCCAGACCAAGGCTGCTATAAAAAAAACTGCACCGGCTCTCATGAACGGGGCGCCTCAATTCTGGCAAGAAGGCCGTCAAGTATGCGGTTTTCGTTCTGGCCTTCCAGTTCGCTCTCCGCGGACAGGGTAATCCGGTGTATCAGCACCGGTTTGACCAGGGCTTTGATGTCGTCGGGCAGGACAAAATCACGGTTTTCAAGAAGGGCCTTGGCCCGTGCGCAGCGTATAAGGGCCAGGCTTCCGCGGGGACCCGCGCCGGCGTCCAGGCTGGAGAGTTCCCGCGTTGCGCGGACAAGGCGCACCGCGTAATCTATGATTGCAGGATCCGCCCTAATCCGCGAACTCAGCGTACAGACAGCCTCAAATTCGTTTACCTCCACCGCCTGAGAAACCGCGGATACGGAGAGCTCCGCTCCGGTTCCATTCTGAAGCACCCGGTTCACCATAGCCTTTTCTTCCTCCGCGCTGGGATAATCCGCCATGAGCTTCATAAGGAAACGGTCTTTCTGTGCGTCCGGCAGGGGGTAGGTTCCCTCGTGTTCAAGGGGGTTCTGTGTAGCCAGTACCATAAAGGGCCGGGGCAGAGGATAGGCGGCGCCGTCAAGGCTGACCTGGAATTCCTGCATGGCCTCGAAAAGGCTTGCCTGGGTTTTTGCCGGGGCCCGGTTGATCTCGTCCGCGATAAAAAGATTGGTAAAGACCGGCCCTTTTTTGGTGATGAACTTTCCCGCGGCCGTATCCAGCATGATATTGCCGGTAATATCGCTGGGCATCAGATCCGGGGTAAACTGGACCCGCCTGGAATCCCCGCCTATGGCCCTGGCCAGAGCGCGTACCAGGAGGGTCTTCCCCAGACCCGGCGCGCCTTCGATGAGGAGATGCCCTCCGGCAAGCAGGGTTATAAGTGCATGGTCAACCAGACTCTCCTGACCTATAAAAGCCTTTGCGGTTTCAGACTTGATTGCCTGCAAAATTCCCGCCGCGGATTCAACTGTATATGCGCCGCCGGAAGGGGCAAAGTTAGTATCTCCCATTATAAACGCTCCAATATGGTTTTTAGTGTGATAATATCGCCGGCAAATTCCTTGCCCCGGTATCTTTTATTCATAGTTAATGCTTCTTTTACTCTTTCAATATCCAGTACCGCAGAATTTCCGGCCCCTGCCGTCCCGGGTCTGTCCCCGCAGACCTTCACAATCCGCGGCGGTATATCTTCGTCCTGAATAAAGCCTTCCCGCCGGAAAAGCCGCCGTTTGATCTCCTGAATATAAGAAGAGCGGTACATATCCAGGGCATGATACTTTTTAAGGAAGCCGGCCTCAGCAAGAAAGCGTTCCCGTATAGGTTTGAGCGGCGTTTCGTTTTCCGGCAGGGGAAACCCAAAACGGGGCAGTACCATCCACAAACCTATGGCTATGAGAATCAGGCCGGAAATGATAAGATAGGTAAAATCCCCCCGTTCAAAGAGTTTTCCAAAGAGGCTTTCCGCGGGTTTATCACCGCGGATAAACAGAACCCCCGCGTTTTCATTGGTTTCCACCGGCATAGTTCCCGTCCGCTCTGTTTTTTCAGGGGCAAAGAGATCATTTTTAAAGAGATTCCAGGTAAGATTAACATTCTCAGGCAATTCCAGATTCCATGAACGCATAAACAGGGGCTTTCCTATAACCGTGATCCGGCCCTGGGCCCAGGCCGCATTGACCAGCCTGATCTTTTCGTCATTGCCGGTCATCACCTGTATACCGCGCGCCGCCCTTCCGTCAGCCTCCGCTCCGTCCGCGCCTCCGGCGGCATTTTCCCTCCCGGCCTCCAGTATACCGAATTCATCTACAATAAAGGCTGCCTCCCTGTCAAAGTAAGGCTGCGGCTTTAGTTCCTCATCGGTGATGCCGGGAACATTTTCATAAGGGTCGGAACGGTCCCGCCATATACCCAGCATAGCAAGAAATTCCGAGTATCCGGCATCGGTATCTTCCTCGTACCAGTGATCATCCAGGGAGATAATGAGAACCCCGCCGGCCTCCACCCATTCAAGCAGTTCCGTCCAGTCTTCCTCGTACCAGACGAAGAGGGATGCCTGAACGAATGCCGTTTTTTCGCCGGATTCTGTAATGGTATAAATATTTCCCCAATTTCGGACGCGGACAGGGCGGCCTGTTTGTTCAAGCCATTTATCCAGGGCAAAGTAGACGTTTTCCTCCGCTTCCCGCGAAGGGGGCAGATATTTGGTACGGGGATATATCTCCAACTGGGTAGAGGCAATAAGGACCAGGAGCGCAATTACAGATATACTGATGATGAAGATAAGCAGGCGTCTACGCATGGCTCTTTCCTTGTTCGGAATTGCGGGCGCGGCTTTCAGGGGGCAGGAGGGAAAGGCCCAGGTTAAGGGCTTTTTCAAAGGCGCCTTCAGGCGGGGGTAGGCCGGCATAGGCAAAATAGATCCAGTTATGTACCAGGTTGGTAAATTCTTCAAGCTCGCGAGGATCCGGGCCGTCCGGGTTCGCGCCTTCAGGCTGCTGTTCCCCGCCGGCCCTTTGCCTCAGCGCGGTACGGATAAGGGCGAGACAGCCGTATTCGGTAGCGCCCGCCGGAAAACTGATCCCCCGCCTTGATCTGAACGCGGCAAGGCTTCCCGCAAGGCAAGCAGCCCAGGCTTCACGCGGCCGCCCTTCCCCGCTGAGGCGCCGGGCCTCGACCAGATATGATTCCGCGCTCACGGCAGGAGCGGGCGCGATACGATTCTGTACGGCCTTTAAGGGCGGGCTTCCCTTTTCGCCTTTGAACTTCCGGTAAAAATACAGAAAAGCAAAGGCCGCAAAGACCGTGATCCCCAGTACCAGGATAAAACGGAAGATATTCGCAACGGCCTTTTTGATATCCTCCATCCAGGAAGGCGGTTTCTCTATTTCCTGTTCCGGATCTCCGCTTTCTTTAAACCGTATCCCCCAGGATTCCTGTTTACCCCCCATATCGGGGGATTTAAGGATATCTTCCAAAATAAGGCGGGCGTATTCCGGGGTTTCTTCTACCGGAATGCCGCTCAAGGGGCCGCCGGGACGGAGTACTTTTACCGGTCTTTCTTCATCAAAGTCAGCATTGTCCAGGCCGTCCGATTCACCGGCCCAAGCCGGGAACAGGGGAAAAACCACCGCAAGGAGGAACATTAACAGCTTAAACGGCAACAAAAATTTGAACATCTAGCCTTCCTTACGGTATGCGGATCTGCCGGATTTGGTGAAACCGGCAAACATAAGCTGAATATCCCAGCCTTCAACCTCAACACGGCTGTTGATATAGAGGCCGAAGCCCATACATACATAGAGGCTTTCGGCTATGATAAAATTGAAGCAGTAAATTACATAAAGGCAGATTTCGTAATCGGAAAAAAATCTGAAGAAATTGTAGCTAAATTCAGGAAGTATCATTTCCACCAGCATCAGGGTAAAGAGCAGTTCCCCCAGGAACAGCGCCGCTTCAAGAATGAAACAGACGGCGGTTATCGAAATGCAGAAGTTGAGGCCGCCTGACGCAAGTACCTGTTTGCGGCGTCTGACCGCTTTGAATTTAAGCCCCTCCAGAACACGGATGGGTATATGTACCGCACGCCAGGGACTGAAGCGCCGCCAGAGGAGATCGCCTGCCAAGCCGCGGAAGAGGCGGACCGCAAAGCCTTTGAAGAGCCTTTGCAGGGTGGAACGCGGTTCAAAGAAACGTACCGCGGCTACATGCAGGATCATCCTGTCAAAGAGGGGTTTTAGATACCAAAGGATTAAATATGTCCAGGGGTAGAGGAATTCAGGGAGAAGACGGACGCCGCAGGCAATGATCCACAGAGGCAGGGCAAAAAAGGGGATAAAATAGAAAAAATTTTGCCTCCAGAGGATCAGTCCGGCGTCAACCGCCTCCCAGGAACTCCGCTGCCGCAATACCAGGGCGCTTTCCTGGTAAGTCTGCGCGGTACTTGCGCCGGTACTCACCGCCGCTTCTCCCTTCCGCAGAAAAACACATAGGACAGGAAGAGAACCCAGCAGGCGGCGCCTGCGCCTATGCGTAACTCCAAAGGAAGCGTAAAACGCGATGACCAGAAGGCTTCCAGTATCGCGGCCAGTACCAGGAGCATTGCGCTGCCGGCAATGATAGGAAGGCTGGTTTTGCCCGCGGCCTTGAGCGCGGCGCTGTGGGAAAGGCCGCTCCGTACAAAGAAGCGCCAGCCCATGACAAAGCCCGCATAGGCGGAAAAGACTATGGCGTTAAGCTCGAAGGCGCTATGGGCTATGATAAAGGGAAAAAAGGTTGACGAAAACTGCCGGTTGATAATATGGCCGGTGCTGACCCCCAGGAAGAGTGCGTTACTACAGAGGATGAAGAGGCTGCCGATGCCTGCGAATATACCGCCGGCAAAAGTTCCAAATGCAATGGATATGTTATTGTAGATATAATAGCCGAACATATCCGCGTCGGAATCGACATCGCGGGGAGTCATAAAATGGCTGCTATCGGGATCGTACATTGCCTCAAGCGCCGCGGTCTGATACCCGCCCAAAAATTCGTAAACTAGATTGGGGTTATTGATTGTCAGTATGCTGAAAAAAATGTTAATTCCGTAAAAGAGCAGCGCCGTAAGGGTAATGCCGAGGGCCTGAGAACGGACAGCGCGGGGGAAATCACGCAGTACAAAGCTGAAAAGGTACTTAACCGGCCAGGAATGTTGGCCGTATATAAGCTGATTCCCCTCCAGAACAAGGCGGTTAAGGCGGTCTATTATCGAAGGATCAAATGCGCGGGCCCTGGCTGTGTTGAGGTCCTGGGTGATCTCACGGTAAGCGGACGGAAACCAGCCGGCTTTTTTGGCTATTTCTTTTTTTTCCCCGTTTACCAGGGCTTCAAATTCGTTCCAAAAAGCCTCGCGGCGCTGTACAAAATTCTGCTCTTTCATGGTGTACCGCCTTGAGCGTCGGAGTCCTGCCGCAAGGCTGTGTTCCGTAAAACATCGCCGCTCAGATTATGGGCAATTCCCAGAAGGAATTCGGAATCGGACAGGGCGTCCGGCTGTAGGGTTTGCCCATGCCCGCTTGGATGATCGTCCGAAAAAGCCGGAGCAGGGCGGAGCATACCGGCAAAGCCGCGGGCAATCTCATCGCCGCGGGCCTTGCCCAGCAAGGGGTAGCGCCGGGCAAACATCAATACAGCCTGTTTTTCCTCGTAGGAAAGAGGACGGGAAGGACTTGCAATGCCGATGCCGGAGAGCCAGGGCATGAGGAGTTTTTTGACCGGAGCGCGGGAGGAAGCCGTATACACCACCACCGTATCCGCGGCCCAGTCCCCCAGGCGGCGGAAACCCCGGCTTACCGCCATGCTGATAAGGGCGATGAGGTTGAGGGACATAAAGGTATCGGCAAAGCGCAGGAGGTTCCGCAGGAAGGAAGCCCCCGCGTTGATGGGGGAGCCGTCCCCGCGTACCACCCGTATCCCCATGATACGCTTACCCAGGCTTTGGCCCCCCGAAAGAAGCTCCCAGATTACAAAGTAAAACCAGTTCACCAGGAATATGACGAGGAGCAGGAACCACTTGCCGGACATCGTATCCAGGGTATCGGTAATGATGGAAACGAACATGATGATGATCCACTGTACAGTACAATCAATGCCGTAAGCGCAGGCCCTAATCGCAACACCGGCAGGGTGCAGAACAAATTCAATACCTTCCGGTGTCTGTACGCTCAAAGTTGAATCGGCTTTTTTGTATGACTCATTCATTGTTTACTACTGTATGGCAATTGCCGCGATAATACCTATCACCGCGGCAAGGGGGATAAACGCAAGATAGATAATCGCGCAGATACCGTAAAATTTCCAGAACGATTTATTGTTCTTGAATGCCAGTTCAAGTTCTTTTTCCGAATAAGTCTGGCTGTAACTCCTTAATTTTGTTCCGTACAGGTAGAGAAAGCGGGCGGGAAAGAAAACAAGAAGGCCCGTACCTATTACCATAAACCCCGAAGATATACTCCCCCCTGACAGGAAATCACCCGATGACACTTCATTGCCTTGAGCCGACTGAACGAATCCTACAATTATTAACGTAAGGCCGGTTAGAAATACCAATCCGCAGACTATATAGCTGACTATACCAAGGAAACGTACCCAAGGGGCGGTTTCCTTGAGGTATCCGGTCATAATATCCGTTAAAACACCTTGGACGATAAGCGGCTTTTCTGTAACTATATCTGCCTGTGGGCTTTGATATGGATTACTCTCATCAGACATATACTACTCCTTCTCTTATACTATAGGATTGTATAGTCCTGTGCAAGAGTGCGCATTGCCTCACGTTAAATCTAACCATCAGGGAACGGATGCGCCAAGTAAAATTCTAACCATGGATGACCTAACATACTCCCGGCACAGGGTAGCGCTGGAGGGAAGGAATGGGATTTACCATGGCAGAGAAGAAAAAGATTACGGAGCGGTTTGCCCCCCGGTACCGTAAGGCAAACAAGGCGGGAAAAACCAGGATCCTGGACGAGTATCTGGAACTGGCCGGGGAAACCGAAAGTATGCGATTTTCAAACTGGGCAGGGTTGGGAAAACGCAAACGCGCAAGATCAACGGGAAGCGCCTTAACGTTGAAATAACCGACAAAACCCGTAAAAAACGGGTCTACAAGCCCTATTATGACGGCGGCAACCCGTCAGGCGAGTTCCGCTACACCCTGACGATGACCGATGTCAAAACCGGCCGGACGATTCGCCTCGCGCTTAAAAACAAAGCCGCCCTCCGGGTCCGAAACGCCCTCGAAACAGCCCTTAAACGCCTCCCTATGGGCTTGCATGGCATTCATTCCGATACCGGCAGCGGAGTTTATCAATGAGCCGGTGGACAAGCGGCGCAAGGCTCACGGCGTTGAGTTCACCGGAGGACGCCCCGCCCGCAAAAACGACAACTGTTACGTCGAACAGAAAAATTACGCCGCGGTTCGCAAGGTTGTCGGGTATGCCCGCTATGAGGAAGACGGCGGCCTAGCAGCCTGTTGCGCTTGTGGATTTTTTGCATATTCATGCAAAAAATCCCGATCAATGCATGTCTTCGGAGTTTGTAAGGTATAAATATTCATATTTATGAATATTTATACCATTTTATGCGCGAAGCGCAACAAACTCCTAGGATATAGCCGGTATCCAGTCGATATTTTTAAACAGTCTCCCCGTATACGCAGGACAACTTCCGGCTTACAGCCGTCTTTTTTCTTTTGGATAATTTCCAGCTTATGTCAGATAACCCGTCCCCCGCGCCGTCAGGCGCGGCATTTTAACCGTTATTTGCGGCCAATCCGCCGCGTATCAGGAATTCTCAAAGAACGGCTCCGCATGTTGACGGGCGGTTTTTATATCACAAAGCCATCAGCCAAACCATCTACGTTCACTGCTGTTGGTTCAGGATCTAGCGTCCAATTCAGCCCAAACAAGTTAGCGGTATCTGGCATGATTAAACTCCTTTTACCTCATCAATCTGCGCCTGTATTGCTATGGTCAAATGCAGGGCGATTAGAATTTTCTGATAATGCTCTATTTCATCGTAATTGAGGGAACGGTCTTTTCGGTCTTTAAGCCATTTTTGGACGGGCTGGTAACCGCCTATGTAAAAATCCCATACTTCCGGGGGAACTTCATCAAAATACCGACGTTTATTTATCCAGACTTTAGTATCCCGGTATTTCGGTTTTTCAACAACATTATTACCTTCAATGGGATACACGGTCAATTGGCCTGAGTGGTTGATAGTTTCCAACAGGTGAATACCCCGCAGGTTTGCGCCTAAAGCAGCAAGGGCGGTAAATTGTTCGGCGTTTTCGGGATAGGGGACACGAGGGAAGTCGATTTTTAGGAATTCCCGATATTTTCCCTGTAAGCGGGGCTGTGGAGGATTGCATAGATATAGTCAAGTATGTCGATTGGGGCAAATGAATTTTTGGTTTCTTCCTTTTTTACGGTAAAACGCAGGTTGATTTCTTTGGCTATTTCAGCAACAATCTTTATGTTCAAATTAGGTTGCCGTTGGGCGGTATTATCCAGTTCGTCAGAATTGGGGTAGAGATAGAGGGAAAGTTAAACCTGATCCGTATTGACCTGCGTTGCCTGTATAATTAATGTCATTTATTGTACTTGCAACAAAAATTCCATACTTCTCCGTGACTGCTTGTATGGGAATTAAAACAGATATATTATTTCCCATAAGCATATGTTTCATTATTTCGTAACGAGGTCTTTTAATTTTCTTTAGATCGTAATTGATATATCTAATGTCAAACGGCCTATAATGATATAATTGATTGTTTTTTCAAAAGGATCAAAACTCACCATGTTGGCGTCATCGTGGGTTTTTACTCCGCTTGAGCAGATAGAAAATAACGATTGAACGCTAAAGCCTTTTTGATACTCCGTACTATTGCCGCAATCTTTTTTTACAAAAAAATATTGCGGTGTTGCCGGTTCGATTTTTTGCCATAAGACCGTTGAAATGGTATGTTCAGACAGGAATTGATATTTTTCTTCCCGTTTGCCGAGCAGATCACAGTAAAAAACAGTAGCATTTTCTGCGGCACTTTTCTTTCCTGTCTTTATGAAGAGATTAATACTTACCCCCTGCTGTATGTCAAATACGTTTATATCCTTGCCGTCACCGGGCATCTTCTCTTTCTTCCTTGTGTTACCGTGTAAATTCAAAATATAGATACGGTCAAAACTTTCAAGTAATCTTTTTCGCATCTGACGATGTATCAAACCGTCTAAAAAGCTATTGTTTGAAATATACGCAAGAATACCGTTTCCGTTTTTATCAATAAAATATTGTCCGTAACGAATAAACTTGATGTAATCATCGGAAAGGGGCTGAATATTTTTTTCATGTAAATTTATTTTGTAATCATCAATTAAATCTTCTATCCATTTCCCTTTATTCTGACTGCGCACACTATAGGGCGGGTTCCCCAAAACTACCATAACCGGGGTATCCCGCTTAATACCGTTAGCTTCGGAGGCTTCATCGGAAAGCCATTTTTCCATAAGCAAAACGGGAACATTGTTTTCCGGTTCCTCAAGGCTGTTGGTAAGGTATACCTTTAGGCGGGAATTACTGTTCCCCTGATAACCGGTCTCCTGCAATTTCATATCAAGTTTGAAATGGGCCATTGCGTAGGAAGCCATGAGTATTTCAAATCCATTGAGCCGGGGGATAAGGTGTTCGGCACAGTATCCGGCCCATAAGCCTTTTTGCCGGGAAAAACGGCTGAAAATTTTGTCGATGACTTCCGCCAGAAGGGTTCCGGTTCCGGCGGCGGGATCAAGGATCTGGACTTTATGAAATTCAACCTGTCTCTTTGTTCCGTCCGCATCCTGAATTGTCCGCTTTATTTTTGAGTTGTCCGCAAGCCCTTTTGGCAGGTTAAATTCTTTTTGGAGTATATCATCAACGGCCTGAACGATAAACTTAACAACCGGGAGGGGGGTATAATACACGCCCCGGCTTTCCCGCAGTTTTGGATCGTACTCCGCAAGAAAGGTTTCGTAAAAATGGATAAAGGAGTCTTGATTGGCCTTGCCGAATTCTTTTAACAATTCTTCTACGGCCACCCAATTAAAAAGGTCGGCCAGGGCATCCACTATCCAGCGGATACGGTCGTCCAGATCAAGACCGGCAATGTAATGAAAAACTTGCGTAAAAAAGGGTTTGATTGGGGGATAAGTGCCGCCGCCCTCCCCCGGTTAAAGGTATCCGTACGGTGATCGTTCATCCGGGCGGCAAAGAGGCCATAGGCAAGGGTCTGGGCGTAGATGTCGGCGAAAGTTACCGGGCTGAGATCGTGGATGAGGATTTTACGGAAGGCTTCCAACTGGCCGGAAAGGCTGTCATTTTCAGAATTTTTTTCTTTCAGGGCCTGCTCAATAATGGCGGCAAGCAATTTGGCTTTCCCTGCCATCATTCGGGCTAGGAGCCTGTGGGGCTTCAGCAAAAAACGGCATGGGTTTTGAGGAGCAGGCCAAATTGCCGCCTCATATCGGGTGGGATCGGGCTCAATTTGCCCATTCCCCCGCCTGTTTCCCTCCGCTATATCGAGAAGGACAGACCTCTCCCGCCCCCCAGCGAGAATAATCTCTTCACATCATACGCCAAGGTTACCAAGTCCCATTCGATCCCTACCCTCTCCAGCCCCCTCAGTAAAAACTGCCGGAACCCTCGAACCGCAGGTTCGACGCCGCTTTGATTGTTTGCGAAGGGTACATACCCAAGAATCCGTCTTTCGGAGGGGGAGCCTTGGGGTGAAACTAAGGGTATGTACCCTGAGTCAAATACCTTACCAGAACAACATACCTCGCACTGAAGGGCGAGGTATGTTGATTATCCCGAATACCGGCTCTACCGTCTCTTTCCGCTTCTTGTATACCTCTTTCCCTTCCTTCCCCCTCACTTTGGCCGCCATCTTTTCTTTCGCTGTTCCTTCTGCCGCTCCCCTTCCTCATTTTCCCTCTCTACCGCCCCTACCGCTTCCTCGCTGTAATACCCCGTATCCGCACATACCGTCTCAGGAGTGTAACTTCACCGCCCGCACTGTTCACCGCCGGTTTTAATTCCTGTTTATCGTTCCCCCGGTTTGTTACATACTCGCCTACTATCAGCATCGTATCTACATCTACCGCCGCTTGCCTGTTGTACGCCTGCTCAAAGTGCTGCCCGTTCCCCGCTTTCATGATCCGGCTTTCCGGGTCCGTGAAATTATATTGGCTGTTCCCGGGCGGCTCGGCCGAGGGCGGACGGGGCGGCTTCCATCCCGTCCGCTGTTCCTTTGCCGCCCGTGCCGCCATTTTCGCCTCATAGGCCGCCTGCTCCCCTTTCCGTACTTCCTCATACCGCGCTTCGATTTCCCGTTTCGCCGCCTCTAGTTTCTCCTGCCGCCCCTTCCTTCCCCCTATCTCCTCAGCTATCGGTAACCCTTCCTCAAGCGGCTTGCTGTCCGCTTCCTCCGCCTTCGCAATCAGTTCCTTCACTTCCCCCTCAAGCACTTCCAACTGCTTCTTCGCGTACTCATAACTCACCGCTTTATGCTTGCCCGCGTTCGTCTTTATCTTCGTCCCGTCCACGCTGATGTTCCCCAGCTTCTTTAAATGCCCCGTCTCTTGCGCTATCCCCAGTACTTTGATAAACGCCTCTTTAAACGCTTCCTGGTTTTCCCGCCTGAACGCGCATATCACGCTGAACTCAGGGTACGCTTTCCCTCCGCAGATGTACCTCACCGCTACGTCCGTATAGGTCGCCTGTTGTATCCGCCGGGAACCGAACGTTCCGGTTATGTAACAATACACCAATAGCTCCAGCATCATTACCGGTGGATACTGTTCGTCGCCTGTCCCCCGCCGGTTGATTGTATGCGAAGGGTACATACCCAAGAACCTGCTTCGCAGGGGAGCTTGAGGGCGTTATTAAGGGTATGTACCCTGAGTCAAATACCTTACCAGAACAACCATACCCCGCCGAACCGAAGGTTCGGCGGGGTATGGTTGATTTTGAAGTTCTGTAGGTCAAGCCGCTCTATAATGTCTACAATGAAATAAACCAAGTGGTTTTCAGGCAGCCATTCCCGCAAATCCGGCGGGAAGAACATGGGACCCGGTCTATGTTTACCAGTCGTACACTCATAGGGGAATTTTACCGGAAGAGGCGGCGGCGTGTCGATCCCTCCAAAGTGCAACAGGCTGCTAGCCCCGTCGGACTAGGATACCACTTTTCCCCGATAATTTAAATCATAGCATCTTAGTGGTTGTTTTTCTTTTCGTGCATTTCGTGTTTTTCGTGGTTAAAAGTAAAACCGCTGAAGTTCACTCGATAGTTTGTCCAACTTATTTCATTTTTCTGCTATAATTCGCTCTTGTCTTCATAGTATATTATATTCTTTATATAAAAATCCAAGGCCATCAGACTCTTTGCCATTTCTTTTATTTCTCTATCACTCACTTTATCACTCTCTTTAAATTTTTTATATTTTAGTATAAATTCTTTTATAAGATATTTCCCTGTTTCCATTTTTAAGTTATGCGCCTTAAAAATCAAATTTTCTAATCTACCGGTAACTAACGCATTGTCTATTTCCTTAATTCCTTTTGACCACATATCCATTAATACTGTCTCTACTTCCTTACATACATTTTTAATATTCTCCACATTATCCTCCAATACTTTTTAGTTTTTGAACCATTCCCCAATCCCGCCTCAATAGTTTACAAAATATGATAAACTCCCATCGAACCAAAGGTTCGCGGAGCCCCGTTAATCGGAATTTTTGCATAAACATGCAAAAATTCACCAAAGTCCCATCGGACACTTCGTGTCCGCGGCTCCTAGGAGTTTGTTGCGCTTCGCGCATAAAATGGTATAAATATTCATAAACATGAATATTTATACCTTACAAACTCCGAAAGCATGCCCATTGATCGGGATTTTTTGCATGAATATGC
>JAISQR010000284.1 GCA_031274035.1 Treponema sp.
TGCTGTACTCTTCGAGTATTCGGAGTTTGCAAGGTATAATCGAACCTCCGGTTCGCATTCATGTTTATGAATATTTATACCATTTTATGCGCGAAGCGCAACAAACTCCTAAGAGTTTGTGGGGCTTTGCCCGAAAATCGTATAAATTTGCAATTTATTGCAAATTTATACCTTACAAACTCCCAAAGGAGCCCCGTTAATCGGAATTTTTGCATGAATATGCAAAAATTCACCAAAGTCCCACAGGCTCCTAGCAGCCTACAGCGCTTAGAAACATTTAAAGTCTGTCTGTAATATAGACCCATTATGCAACACCTTAGCCCCCGCAGAGGGCAAGGGCAAAACGGACAACCTTTTTAAAGTGTTCAGGGGTTAAACGAAGATGGCTGTCCGCGGGGCCGTTGAGGCTGCGCCATGTTTCGGGGATAAGGCGGGTGTCCTGACCGTTTCGGCTTTCCCTGCTGATAAGTACGCTGGAAAAACCCGGCCTCTTGCGTATAAGCGAAGCAAAGGGCGATGCTTCGGCGGAGGGCAGCATAGTGATGGTCTGGGCGATAATGCCGGCGCGCAGAAAACCCGCGTCATCGGAGAAGGGCGTGGGGATAAGGAGAACCTTTTCCATGCTGAGTTTCCTTGCCGTCTCAAGGGCCCGCCTCCGTAAATGGCGCGCAAGCTGCCGCGCCCCTTCCGTACCCGGCCTCTTGTCGTCTTTTAACAGGTGATCGGCCATAGTCGAGATGATGAGGCTGTCCCCCGTGCCGCAGGCGTCGAAGATAAAAACCTGAAGAGCGCCTAAGCCTCGCTGCCGCAGGAAGCGGCCCAGGGCAAATGATCCCTGATTCCGCAGCCCTTCCCCCTGCCTAAGTTCTTCCTTATCGGTAAAGATGATAAGATAGTCTTGCAGCTTTTTCTCCCGCAGCTTCAGCGCGGTATCAAGTAGTTCGAAGACCGCGGCGCTGTTATCATTGGCGCCCGGGCTTCCTTCCACGCGGTCGTAGTGGGCGGTCAGCACCGTTCCCGGCACGGACGATCCCTCCCTAAGGGGGTTCTGCCCCGGAGGTAACACAAAAAAGTGCCGGTTTCCATCAAGGTTTATCGAAAGCCAATCGAACCCCATCTCTTCCAGCATGTCCCTAAGTATGAGGTAACGGTCGGCCTTTGGCATAATGAATTCCATGAATCGGCAATACGGCTTTTCATTCCAGTGCGCCTCATACATCATATATACAATTCGGTCTATTTTGCCCTAAAATGAAACACAAGATTGAACGGTATGATAAATATAGCAGGTTCGGCAAAAAAAGAACGGGTAAAAACTCAGGCATATACGATTTTTCATACAAATATCTCGATAATCGGGGATACCCGGTCATTTTTTCCGCAGTTCCCAAACCTTTAAACGGAACACCGCGCGTTTAAGGGATGCCGCCGCATTTTCCGTTTCAAATTTAAGCATGCCCAATTCAAGCATTTCTTCGGCGCGTTTCTTGGCATCCAAAGCGCGGTCGCGGTCTATCTCTTCCGGCCATTCCGCGGCATCTACGATAAGTACGGTTTTATGTTCCTTAACTTCGAGTATGCCGCCGGTGGTAAAAGCCGCCGACCATTCGCCGTTCTTGTCCTTTATCTTGAGGATTCCGGCGTTTACCGGTGCGGTAAATGCCGAATGATTGGCATACACCCCAATTTCACCGTCCATAAGGCTTAGGACTATGGCTTCTACCGAGTCGAGAAAGAAACGGCGGTAGGGGGTGTGCACTTCAAAGGGAAAGAGGTTTGCCATATACGCGCCTAGTTTCCGCTCTTTTCCAGAACATCGTCAATGCCGCCCGCCATAAAGAAAGCCTGTTCGGGAACGGCATCGCAGCCGCCGTCCAAGATCATCTTAAAGCCGCGTACCGTTTCCTTGACCGGCACATAACGCCCCTGTATACCGGAGAACTTCTCCGCTACAAACATGGGCTGGCTGAAGAAGCGCTGCACCTTACGGGCGCGTGATACCAGAAGTTTGTCATCGGCGGAAAGCTCGTCCATGCCCAGAATAGCTATGATATCCTGTAGTTCCTTGTAACGCTGGAGGGTCTGCTGGCAGCGCAGCGCGGTCTGGTAATGCTCTTCCCCGACTATGCCGGGGGTAAGAATACGGGAGGTTGAAGCCAGAGGATCGACTGAAGGATAGATACCCAGTTCTACGATTTTGCGGGAAAGGACCGTTGTAGCATCCAGATGTGCAAAGGTAGTAGCCGGCGCCGGATCGGTAAGGTCGTCTGCCGGCACATAAACCGCCTGGACGCTGGTGATGGATCCTTTAGGCGTACTGGCTATCCGTTCCTGAAGGCTGCCCATTTCGTTTGCCAGGGTAGGCTGATAGCCGACCGCACTGGGGATGCGTCCGAGCAGCGCCGAAACTTCGGCGCCGGCCTGGATAAAACGAAAGATATTGTCGATAAAGAGCAGCACATCCTGGCCCCCCTCGTCGCGGAAATGCTCCGCCATAGTCAAACCTGCCAGGGCTACCCTCATGCGCGCGCCGGGCGGCTCGTTCATCTGGCCGAAGACCAACGCGGTCTTTTCGATAACCCCGGATTCGTTCATATCTTTCCAGAGATCCGCCCCTTCACGGGACCTTTCCCCAACGCCCGCAAATACCGAATAACCTGAATGTTCCGTAGCGATATTACGGATCAATTCCATGATAACAACGGTCTTGCCCACGCCCGCGCCCCCAAAAAGACCTATCTTTCCGCCCTTGGCATAGGGTGCAATAAGGTCTATAACCTTAATGCCGGTTTCAAAAACCTCGGAGGCGGGCTTCTGTTCCTCAAAACTCGGCGCCGCACGGTGTATAGAAGAGTAGTTTTCACCGTTAAAGGCGCCGCGGTCGTCTATAACCTTACCGGTAACGCTGAACATCCTTCCCAGTACAGCTTCGCCCACAGGTACCTCTATGGGGCGGCCTGTATCCTCAGCTTCAAGCCCCCGATAAAGCCCCTCGGTGGCCTCCATTGCAACACAGCGCACACGGTTATCCCCTATATGCTGTAGAACCTCAAGGATAACCTTCCGGTTTTCCGCCCTGACTTCCAGTGCGTTCAGAATAGATGGAATTTTACCCTCTTCGAACCGCAGATCCACCACCGGGCCTACTATCTGTGTGATAACTCCTGTATTTGCCATGAGATATTCCTTAATTCATTCGCTCAATGCGGCAGCGCCGCCTACAATTTCGGACATTTCCTGGGTAATGCCTGCCTGTCTAACCCGGTTATAGTTTATCTGAAGGCCGGCAAGCATATCCTCGGCGCTTTTGCTGGCTTCGTCCATAGCCGCCATACGGGCGCTCTGTTCGGCAACATAAGATTCAACAAGAGAGCCGTAAATTTCACCCTTAATATATATAGGGACCAGCGCGTCGAATACCTCCTCTGCCGAAGGCAGAAATTCAAAATGCAGCTCTACCCGTTTCTGCCCTTCCCGTTCGGACAATTCCTGCTGTAGCAGATCAACATTGAGCGGCAACAACCGCCGTACCGTGGGCAGGAGCTTTATCGTGCTGTACATGTGAGTATAAACGATATGCACTTCATCAAACATACCCCAAACATACTGGGAAATAAGATAATCGGTAATTTCACGGGCATTCTCTACCGTAGGTATCTGGGAGCGGAAGGAAAAGTTCTCCAGGATCACATAGGGCGAATGAATAAAGTAACGGTAGCCTATAACGCCGATCAGGATAAGGATAGGATTCTTAACATTCCCGCAGAGGGTTGATACCTGCCGAAAAATATTGGCATTGAAACCGCCGGCGAGCCCCTTGTCGCTTGTAATTACCACAATAGCCGTATGGTACTGGTTATCTCTGTCGGGCCTGTCGAAAAAAACGCTTTTCACCCTTCCTGCGCCGGAGAGAATATCGAACATGGACTTCTCAATCCGGTTAAAGTACATCTCGGTATCCTCCAGAAGCCGCCTTCCCTTGCGCAGCTTTGCGGTCGAGATAAGGTTCATCGCCTTGGTAACCTGAAGCGTCTGCCGTATAGCCCGCATTCGCAGCCGTACATCCCGTAAATTTGCCATTGGTTCTCCTTATTCGAGGGGGTAATACCCAAAAGCCCGCTAAGAACCCGCCCGCCTGTTCGCGGGAGAGGGTTCGCGGGGCGCCTTGGGGCGGTTCAATTCACCCGCCGGTAGTATGGCGGGGTTCGTTATTGGAACGCATGTAGTTCATTGCTTTAAACCCTTGAACTCTTCAACAGCCGAAGCAAGTTCCTCTTCTTCATCGGCGCCGGTTGTTCCGGTTTTGTTGATGGTATCAAGGAGGGCCGCATGATGCAGTTTAAGATATTCGAGAAAGCCCTTGATAAAAACAGTAATATTTACGACAGGTATATCCATAAGATGACCGTTGACGCTGATAAAGAGGATAGCGGTTTGTTCGGCAATCGTGTAGGGTGCGAACTGGGGCTGTTTAAGCACCTGCATAAGCCGTTCCCCCTGGGCAAGTTTATCCTGGGTGGCCTTGTCCAGATCGCTGCCAAACTGGGCAAAGGCGGCCATTTCGCGGTATTGGGCCAAGTCAAGGCGCAGACGGCCTGAAATTTTCCGTATTGCCCTGCACTGGGCGGATCCTCCAACACGGCTTACCGAAAGACCCACATCTATAGCCGGCCTAAAGCCCGAGTTGAAGAGTTCCGAATCTAGGAATATCTGCCCGTCGGTTATAGATATAACATTGGTCGGAATATATGAAGAAATATCCCCTGCCTGGGTTTCTATAATAGGAAGGGCGGTGATAGATCCCGATCCTTTTGCCTTGGAAAGTTTGGCGGCCCGTTCCAAAAGCCTGGAGTGGAGGTAGAATACATCGCCGGGGAAGGCTTCCCGTCCAGGAGGACGGCGCAGGAGCAGGCTGATGGTCCTATAGGCTACCGCATGTTTGCTCAGATCGTCGTACACGATAAGCACATCTTTACCCTGGTGCATAAAATGTTCCGCCATAGCTACCGCCGAATAAGGGGCAAGGTACTGGAGCGCGGCGGAATCTGAGGCGGAAGCCAGCACGACAAAGGTATAGTCCATAGCTCCGGCCAGTTCCAGATTTTTGATAATAGCCGCTACCGACGAAGACTTCTGCCCTATGGCGCAGTACACACAGTAAACATCCTTCCCTTTCTGGTTGATGATAGCATCCACCGCCAGGGCCGTCTTGCCGGTCTGCCTGTCCCCTATGATAAGTTCCCGCTGGCCGCGGCCTATAGGTATCATGGCATCCACCGAAAGCGAGCCGGTCTGGAGGGGCGTATCCACAGAACCCCGCTCTATGACCGGCGCCGCCGGGGATTCTACCGGCAGCCATGCCTCCGCGGTGATGGGACCCTTCCCGTCAATAACCTTCCCCAAGGGGTTAAGCACCCTGCCCAGCAGGGCCTGTCCCGAAGGCGCCGATACGACGCGGCCTGTCCCCCTAACCTCTTCACCGTCTTTAACCAGGGATTCGCCTGAAAGCAGCACGCAGCCTACGGCATCTTCCTCCAGGTTAAGGGCTATTCCTATAGCGCCGGAGGCAAATTCCACAAGCTCTCCGTAGATAACATTGTTAAGGCCGTAAATAACGGCCACCGAATCGCCAACCTGTATAACAAAGCCGGTAGAAGCGGAGGAGCTTTTTCCTTCCCAGTGTACAATCTGTTCTTCAAGAATCTTGCTCAGATCGCCAAAATTCACCATTAAAATCCTCCGGCTGCATTCAATTTATAGGGAGCGATAAGCCGGCAGCCATCTTCTGCAAAAGGGTAGAAAGACTGGTATCTATCAGGCTGCCGCCGATTATCAGCCTGTATCCCCCTAAAAGCTCCCGGTTTTCCCTGGTCTTTAATCGTATCTCCCCGGCGGCGGTTTTCCGGCGCAACAGACCCTTGAGCCTTTCCTCAAAGTCTTCTTCCAGAGGAAAAGCTGTTTCCAGACTAATCTGTACAATGCCTTTCCTTTGGTCAAGGATTGTTTCAATTTTTTTGATCACCGCATCGGCATGCCTAATGCTGTTCTTCCGTATAAGAAGGGAGATAAACCGGACGGCAATTTCTATTCTCCGGTTTTCAAGGGAAGATTCTTCAGTAGTTTTACCGCCGGACGCACGCAACAGCCCCTCAACGCGCAGCGCGGGCCCCCTGCCTGAAATATATCCCGGTATCTTTTTTATACAGGGAACAAAAACCTTGAGGATATTAAGCCCTTCTTCAAGGTTCCGGCACGCATCCGGCTGCTCCGCAATACCCAAATCATCCATGAGGGTATCCAGGGCGCTTGTAAATGCAAAGGCCCAACGGTTTGCGAGAAACATACTAGTTTTTCCCCAGTTCCTGAAGCATCATTTCCGCAAACTGGCGGTTGTCCTCTGTTGTAAGTTCCCGTTTGAGCAGTCTTGCCGCGGCTGCGACAACCAGACCCGCGGCTTGAGCCTTGAACGCCGCCATACCGGCCTGCCGCTCCGCTTCAAACTGCTTGCGGGCATTGATTAGATAGAACTCAGCCTGGTCTTTCCCTTCCTTAACAATACTGCCGGCCTGCTGCCGGGCTGTTTCCCGGGCCGCACGTATTATTTCTTCAGCCTCATTTTCCGCGTTTTTAAGCTGGTCCTCATACCGCTTGACAAGGAGTTTTGCCTGAGCCTTGTCCCTTTCCGCCTGGGCAATAGAATCTTCGATTTTTTTGGTGCGTTTTTCCATGAATTTGCTGACAGGCTTGAATAGTATAGCGCGCAGGATAAAAAAAAGTATTGTTATATTGAGTAAAGTGATAAGGAAGGTTGCAATAGAGGGCGTAATCATAATAAACCCTAAGCAGCTTTGGTAAAGAGCAGTATAGCAATAACAAAACCGTAGATAGCGGTTGCTTCCGCCAGCGCAATACCAAGGAAGAAGGCCGTCATAATTTTACCGGAGGCTTCAGGCTGCCGCGATATGGCCTGGGCGGTTCCGCTTGTTGCTATTCCAATACCAATACCCGCCCCCACACCGGCAAGAACAGCAATACCCGCTCCGATAAGAAACAAAAGATTCTCCATAAAATACTCCTTTTATATACAAGGAGAGGTCGAAACTCCCCCAAGCTGCCAGCAGCCGCGGACGCTTCCTGTCCGATTGCACTGGTGGATTTTTATACCTTGCAAACTCCGAATACTCGAAGAGTACAGCATGCCCATTGATCGCGATTTTTTATCCGTGCTTTTAAGTGTTGGGAACCACAGGGCCCCTCACAAAGAGGCGCCCAATCGGCTCCATTTTAGGACGGCCCCTTCATTCCGCCACGGTATCGGCGGCGCTATCCCCGCATGAGGCCTGAGTAGTTACTTTTTTTTTCAAATTTTGAACTTTGAAACTTCCGCTATCAGGCGTTCGATATTTTCGCGGTTTTCCGCGCTGATTTTATTGACATCCTGTACCGCGTTATTTATCTGAGAAGCGCCTGTTGCCATTTCGTCCATTCCTACCGTTATTTCCGCGGTGATATTTTCCAACTTTTTGCTTTCTTCAATAACTTCCGCGCTTCTGCCAAGCATCGCTTCCGAACCGGCCTTAACCGATTGATTTTTATTAAGCAATCCCCCAATTGCGTCAAGTATCTGTTTGCTCCCGGAGTTCTGTTCTTCCATTGCGTCCCGCAAATGTTCTTCCTGAACGGTTACGGTACGGATACCCCCGTCTATGGTTTCAAACTTGGCCATTACTTCATTGGTGGACGCAGTGATTTTTTTTATTGATAACTGTATTTTTTGAAGCACCTGGCTTACCGTTTTTGCCTGCGCATTGGAAGACTCCGCCAGTTTGCGTATCTCGTCGGCTACTACGGCAAAACCTTTCCCCGATTCTCCCGCGTGGGCGGCTTCAATGGCGGCATTCATCGAAAGAAGATTCGTCTGGCTTGCGATATTGGCGATTACACTGTTGATCTCTTTAAGCCCTTCTGAATCCTTGGCTATCTCCTGAATATCCTGGGAAACCTCGAACAGGCCCGTCCGTCCGTTTTCGGAAGCGGCGGCCAGTCCCTTAACTTTTTCCACATTGGCGTTCAATGTTTGGGTAACAGAAGCGATATTTGCCAGCATTTCTTCTACCGCGGAGGAGGACTTCTCAATATCGCCGGTTTGCTGCTGTATATGACCGTTTAGTTCGTCTATGTTGTGGGTAATAGCATCCATTGATACCCCCGCGTGGTTTACGCTGACAGCCTGGTTGCCCACTCTGTTTTTGATGCTTTCGGTATTGGCGCTTATTTCGTGAACGACCGTAGCGGTCTCATTCATATTGGCGGCGAGGTTTGTCCCTATTTGTAATAGCTTGTCCGCCTGTTCTTTTATCAGGGTGATAAGGACGCCTATGTTTTGCTCCATTTGGTTTACATACAACGCCATATTGCCGATTTCATCCGTGTTTTTTACCGTAACACGCTGAACCAAATTGCCCTCGGAAACCGCTTTGAGTATAGTAACAATCTGTTGGATAGGCTTTACGATGATGCTCCTGAAAAACAGGGAATTCAGGATTATCGACAATACCAAAAGACCCGCGGATATTATGACTATGGTGATAATACTATTAATACTCCGGCTTTCGATGAGGGTATGCACATCAGATAAAGGGATACCGACAAAGAGAATGCCGATTACAGTCCTGCCGCCCGGGGCGAAAATCGGTTCGTAGCCCGCGAGGTAGGAGGCCCCCAGAATCGCGGCGTTCCCGATGTAGCGTTCGCCGCGGCTGACCGGAGTATAGGCCGCGCTGGCCTTCCCCAGTACCGTCCCTACAACCCGTTTACCCGCTCCGTCAACGATACTGGTGGTAATCCGTTTGAAATCATCGCCGTCTTTCATAAAGATCGTTGCCACAACTCCAAGGTCGGTTGAAACCTGGTCAATCAATTCAAAACGGTTCTCCAGTGAGACCCCGGTTTCATCAAGGAGTGAATTATTATCAAGCCGTAATATCCCATATTCTTTTTCAATGATGTAAGAAAGAGAGGTAATATCCCCCTTGATTTTGGTGCTTGCTATGGTCATTGCCGTTTCCAGACTTACCTCTTTTATATCGGTAATACTAATAAAGGCCATAATAATAACCGTTATGAGTACAATGCCCGAAGACACACCGGCTATTTTCAATAAAATGCTGCCGGTATTTTTCTTATCTCTAGCCATATCGTCCCCTAACCTATTAGCTAAGTAATTGAATATAATAACAGCCGGATTGTCAAGGATGCGCAGTGCCTCACAGCAGTTTTACTTTTACAAAACATATGATAAAATGCCCCCATGGGCAGGGGAATATTAGCGGCGGAACTGCGCCGGTTTGAGGAAACAGGAAAGAGGGCCGGGGAAAACCCGATATG
>JAISQR010000285.1 GCA_031274035.1 Treponema sp.
CATATCGGGTTTTCCCCGGCCCTCTTTCCTGTTTCCTCAAACCGGCGCAGTTCCGCCGCTAATATTCCCCTGCCCATGGGGGCATTTTATCATATGTTTTGTAAAAGTAAAACTGCTGGTTTTTAGAGAGGGCCTATTGTCAAACTCACGTTTTTTTAGTAAAATTTGCGGGAATTTGTAACTACTCAGGGCTAAGGTGGGGAGGTGTATTTCTGTGTCGTAAAGAGCCGGTTGACGCGAAAGGGCAAAGCCTCTTAGTAAAAGTATTTGAAAACAAGAACAATTATTTGGAAGATAAGTTATGCTTGTCCGGCTGTTTTGAATTTAGTGGAAAAACCGCGGGCCTGAGTAGTAACAGGAGTTTCGTATGTCAAATTGGAAAAAATCTGTTCTGATTGCTTTGGGCGTAGCTTTAATTTTTTCGCTGTTCTACCTGGCAACTCCCTTTAATATGATTGAAGAGCGCATCTACGATATGTTTCTGCGTTTCAGACCGAAACGGGAACGGTTGAGTAATATTCTTTTTTTGGATGTGGATGACCTAGCTATAGAACATACCGGCGTCTTTCCTTGGCCGCGTTCGGTGGTTGCGGACGGCCTTCTGCGGCTAAAGGAGTACGGCGCCCTGAATGTCATTTTCGATATTGAGTATATAGATAACAGCCCTACGCAGGTTGATGAAGTATATTTGCGGGACGGGCTTGAATACGATTTTAATATGAGCTTTTCAGAAGTAAAAAACAATGTTTCGGCCCTCCTTTCAAGACCGGAGACGGTCGCGGAATATGCCGAAAATCTTTTTGAATTGATCAATGATGAACAGAACTATCTCTACGGCAAAGTTAAGTCCATCCTTCGTAATAACGATCAGTACCTGTCGGAGGCCTCGGCTCTTTTCGGCCATAGCTGGGTTACGCTGAACTTACAGAATTCCTCACTTGAGGGCGAACAGGTAAACAGGCGCACTATTGCCCAGGAAAAATTCTCCTATCCGGTAAAGGTATTGAAGGGTGGTAACGGTGGGAACAACGTTGACATACTTCCGCCTATCCCTTTATTTATGGAGGCGGCCCGGGGAGCGGGCTATACCAATATCATTATTGACGAGGACGGTATAAGGCGGCGCATCTATCTGACCAGGGAAGTGCAGGGACACTGGTACTTGCAGCTTGCCTTTGCTCCGCTTATGGAATACCTGGGGATGCCTGACCTTGAGCTGGAAAGTAGACGCCTTACCATCAAAAACGCACGGTTCCCCGCTGGTTCAGGCGGTACAAGCCTTATACGCGATATTGTTATTCCCCTTGATAAGAAAGGGGCCATGCTCCTGGATTGGCCTGTAACGGACTACTTTGAAAGCTACGATCACGTATCCTTTGCCATGTTTTCCTATCTTGAAGAATACCAAACCCTGTTGCACCGCTATAGCGGCAGCCTAGCATCCGGCAATGAAGATCTGTTTACCGGGGCGGTACAGAAAGCCGCAGAAATTAAGCAGCTTTTTGACGCTGCCGGGGAAGAACTGAATATGGCGCTTACCGAAACATCGGATGATAGCTTTAGAAAATACCTGAACCTGCGCGATGAAGCCTTTATTAAAATACAGGCCCTTCTGGATAGCGGCGTTGTGGAAAACACAGCCTTGAGGGGGGAAGAATTGGAAGCCCTCTACCCCGACCAGATAGATATGGTACGTTCGGAGACGCACTATATCCTAACCTTGCTGGACTATCTAAAAATCACTCTTACGAACTATCGTGGTATTGAGGATACGCTGAAAGAGAGGGTGCGGGACCGGATATGTATCTTGGGCCGTGTCGATACCGGAACAACCGACATAGGCGTTAATCCCTTCTACGGGGAATATATCAATGTCGGAACCCATGCGGTAGTGCTGGATACCATCCTCTCGCGGGCCTTTATTCAGCCTTTAAACAGTTACTGGAGCATAGCGTTCTGCTTTATCCTGGTTCCGCTCATCATCATTACCATAAACCGCTTCAAGCCCGGCATCAGGATTATCCTGGGGTTTTCCGGTGTGCTTGTGGTAACCGGCGTTTCTTTCCTGCTCTTCTATACCAGGGGAATTTTCCTTGGCCCCTTGGGGCCGGTTTTAGCTCTGATTACGGCGGTGATAGTACAGGAAACACTGGCCTTTGTAGGCTCGGAACAGGAAAAGCAGTTTATCCGTAAGGCCTTTTCTACCTACCTTTCCGGGGATGTGGTACAGGAGATCCTGGCGGATCCTTCAAGGCTGCAACTCGGCGGCGCCAAGCGGCACATGACCGCTATTTTTACCGATATACAGGGCTTCTCCACTATCTCGGAAAAACTTGACCCCGAGGATCTTGTGCGCCTCCTAAACCGCTATCTTTCCGCCATGAGCAATGTGATCCTTGAGAACAAAGGGACTATCGACAAATATGAGGGCGATGCTATCATCGCCTTCTTTGGCGCCCCGCTTAATTTAAGCGACCACGCACTGCGTTCCTGCCAGTCGGCAATTGTGATGAAACAGATGGAAAAAGAACTGAACAGGCAATTCCTTGAAGACGGTCTGAGCCCTTCTCCGATCCTCACCCGCATAGGCATTAACACCGGCAGTATGGTTGTAGGCAATATGGGTACCAACCAGAAGATGGACTATACGATCATGGGAAACGCGGTCAACCTGGCAGCCCGCCTTGAGGGGGTAAACAAGCAGTACGGTACCTGGATACTGGCCAGCTATAATACGCTACAGGAAACCAATAACAAGATATTCTACCGCAGGCTCGACAAGGTCCGTGTTGTAGGTATTAACGAACCGGTCAGGCTGTGCGAAATTCTGGAAATGACCGATTCGGCCCCCCAGACCATGCAAGAGATGGCGGGCCTTTTCCACGAGGCCCTTGACCTGTTTGAAGCGAAGAATTGGGTTGGCGCCCAGGCCGCGTTTGCAAAGGTACTCAGGCTTGCGCCCGAAGACAAACCCGCAAAGCTGTTCTCTGGCCGCTGTAAACAGTACCAGACCAATCCTCCATCTGAAGATTGGGATGGGGTGTATAACCTAAGCCAAAAGTAAAAAGGCGGCAGGGAACGAAGCGGGAAACAGGGCCTACCTGATAAAATTGGTCCTTTTTCTTGGTTCCACTGTAGGAAGGGATATTGTTTTCCGTCCTGCGGCGAGTGTTTTAAGGAGCCATGCCATATTCCGGCCTGTGATGCGCATGATCTGGATGCCCTCCTCATCCTGAAGTGCTTCGTCAGCATTATTGCCGTGGATCACATCCCAGTACACGGTAGGAGTAATGATCATCTGTGCCAGATTGAGGTAATTGTTCAGTTGATGGAAGGTAGTTATGCCTCCTGTCCGGCGCAGCGAGACTACCGTGCTCCCCGCCTTGTACTGCATTGCCGCTCCGGGAAAGAAGAGCCTGTCCAGAAAGCTCTTAAAAGTACCGGCTATGCCGCCGTAGTACACAGGCGATCCCAGTATGACGCCGTCCGCGCTGTTCATCTTTTCAAAACATTCGTTCACCAGGTCGCCGCTTATGGCACAGCGTTTCAGTTCCCTGCATTTTCCGCAATCCATACAGCCGCGAATCAGCTTATTCCCGGCATGGACCGCTTCAACCTCTATCCCGTCTTTTTCAAGTTCTTCCTTCATCAAGGAAATACCCTTTGCAACAACGCCCCCCTCATGCGGGCTGCCGTTAAATGCAATTACCTTCATGTTCTTCTCCTTTACGTGAATCTTATTGGGAAATTGTACTTTAAAATAGAATTTTAAGGAAGCTATGGTACCCGATGTACCGTTTCTGCAACTTGTAGGTTATTTTGGGGTCAAATATAAACGGAGTATTTATTGATCTATCTTAAAAAGATGACGCTTGCCGAGCTTTGTAAATGTTCGACGGAAAAATACGGTAATAAAAATGCCTTTGATATTTACCGCAAGGGGCAGGTCTATAACCGTTTGAGCTTTCGGGAATTCGGCGTAAGGGCGCGGCAGATAGCAGCGCTCCTTGGCAGCTTGGGCATAGGAAACGGGGACCGCGTTATGCTGCTTGCGGAGAACCGTCCCGAATGGCCCGCAGCCTATTTCGGCATTAACCTTGCGGGCGCTGTCTCTGTGCCGGTTCTGGCGGAATTCTCTGTGGAACAGATAGGGAACATTGCGCGCCACGCTGAAACCGCCGCACTCTGTATTACATCCCGAACCGAGGCAAAGGCGCTGCCGGCCCTGCCTGCCCCCGACGTGCCGGTAATTTATCTTGACCGCATTGAAGGCGGTACTATCCCCGTTACTATTCATAATTCGAGTAAATTCCTGCCCCTCCGCATTCCTGCCTTTGAAGATCTGCCAGAAATTGCCGAAGATAGCTGCGCTTCCATCATCTACACATCGGGTACTACCGGCAGGAGCAAGGCGGTGATGCTTTCCAACAGGAATCTGCTCTTCTGTGCAAAGGCATCCCGCAGCCTGATGAAGATCTACAGCAGGGACCGCCTCCTTTCAATCATCCCCCTGGCCCATAGCTACGAATGTACCTTGGGGCTGCTTACATCGGTAATGAGCGGCGCTTCGACTTCTTACCTGGATAAAACACCTTCGCCTGCGGTACTTATCCCCGCACTGCAAATACTGCGGCCTACCGCCGTGTTGAGCGTCCCTTTATTCATAGAAAAGATATACCGGAATCGCATATTGCCGGAACTCAAGGCAAGCAGGCTCTACCGTTTTCCTCCTACCCGTTTTCTTGCGGTCAGAGTTGCGGGCTGGAAACTCCTGTCGGCTCTGGGCGGGGCAATCCGTTTTTTCGGCATAGGCGGAGCGCCCCTGGCGGAGGATGTGGAGCGTTTTCTCCGCACGGTACAATTTCCTTACGCCCCCGGTTACGGTCTTACCGAAGCCGCCCCGCTTGTGGCGGGGAGCGCTGCGTACAAGTTCCCATACCGTTCGACGGGTTCGGTGCTTAAAGGAGTTGAAGTACGGATAGTTCCGCTCGTGCAAGACAAAACCACTGATGCAGCGGAAGGCGGAAAGTCCGCCCCCACCCGCCGGAAAGAGACTAACGCAGCCTGCCGTATAAACGACGGAATTTCCGCCGAAGGGGAGATACAGGTTCGCGGTCCCAACATTATGCTGGGATACTACAAGGATGAAGAGCTGACGAGGGAAGTTTTTACCCAAGACGGCTGGTTAAAAACCGGCGACCTGGGCTGCCTTGACCGGAAGGGGCGGCTCTATATACACGGGCGTCTCAAGGCCCTTATCCTGGGGCCCTCGGGAGAAAACATCTATCCAGAGGAGATTGAGAGCCTCCTTAACACATCAAGCCTTATCGAAGACGCCCTTGTCTATCCGGGCGAAAAGGGGGAACTTATCGCGCTTGTAGTCCTAAGTGAGAAAGCCAAGACTATGCTGGCGGCAACCGCCGAGAACCTGAGAGAACTCAAGGCAAAAGTGAACGAGCGGCTTGCGGGCTTTTCCCGCATATCCCGCATTGAGGTACAGGACGAGCCCTTCGAGAAAACACCGACTCAGAAGATCAAGCGTTTTCTTTACCCGCATAAACAATAACAAAAACAAACGAGGCTCCCTTGACATTCAATTTTTTGTAACTGCTAGCAGTTTGTTGCGCTTCGCGCATAAAACGATTATCCGCCTCGGTTCAGGTATCAAATATCTTGCCTTCTATATCGTAAACTTCTATTTCCTGCTCATCATAACCTTTAACAAGAATAGTGCGCCGTTCTCCAAAGGGGAAAAGACGCCCTGTCATTTTGCGGGTTTTGCCGGTAACAAGGATGCCGCCTATATTTGCATTGCTTTCCATACGCTGGGCCAGATTCACCGCAGCGCCTATGACTGTGTACTCTATACGGGATGCGTCGCCTAAATTGCCGACAATAACCTTGCCGGTATTTATCCCAATGCGTATATGTAAATCTATATTGACGAGCGGATTCCATTCTACCGCAAGTTCCCTTACCTTCCGCTGCATAGCCATTGCCGCGGCGACACACTGTTCGGCATGGTTGGGAAGCTCAAGAGGATCGCCAAAAAAGGCAAGCATACCATCTCCGATAAATTTATCTACCGTTCCCTGATGGGCAAAGATGATATTTGCCATACACCCGTGAAAATTGCTGAGAAATTCGTGTACCAGCTTGGGGTCCTTGTCTGAACTCCACCTGGTAAAACCTGCAATATCGGAAAAGAGGATGCTCAACTCTTTGCTGGAAGGCACAAGCTCAACCTTCCCTTCTTTTATAATACGGCTTACAAGATCGTGATGAAAATAACGCGACAGGGCATTTTCCAGCAACGACTGTTCATGGTATTTCGTCAGGAGCCTTACAGAAAAAGCAGTAAGCCAGGAGAACAAGGCCGCGCATATTCCTAATGTATACCAAGGTATTATATGAAAGTATTGCCAGCGGATAAAATTGAACGCGGTAAAGATAAGGGCAATAGAGAAAAAAACAGCGTGAAAAAAGATATCCTTTTTAGCCCGGCATGCAAAGAGCAGGGCCGCAAAGAGGCCAAGGAGAGAGAGAGCTTTAAAGGCCAATGTTGGCCTGCCGATAAAAGAATCCGCCGTTCCGTCAAGCAGGCTGCTTAAAACCGCCGCATGTATGCCCGATAGGGGGTATATCCCTTCAAAAGCGGTAGGGCCTATGTCCTTCTGTGTCGTTGTAACCTCCGCGGTCAGGGCAATTTGACCGGTCATACCATCACGGAAAAGAGAAGCGGCCTCTTTATCATCCTTTGCCATAACAAGACGTTCCATGTAGATACGGTCGTAACTCTCGGCCCAGGTTTTGACAAAGGGGATGATCATGCGGCATTGATCGTCAACGGGGATACGTATATATTCAGGATCGGCGCCTTCGCCGAAGAGGGGTAACGGCAGCACCAGTTCCCTGCCCGGATAGAGGATAATCGTATCAGGCTCTATGCCCCAGTACATGGCCGCGCTGACAAGGGGCAATGCGGGGATATACCCGTCTTCCCAGCGGTAGAGAAGCGGTACATGGCGGAATATGCCGTCCTGGTCGGGAACTGCGTTGATATGTCCCAGCGCCTTCGACGCTTCGGCTAGTTCAGGAAAAGGCAGGATAACGGCCCCGGCCTCCGGTACGGCAGCCTGCCCCTTTACGGTTATATACCAGAGATTTTTTTTAAGAACAGCCTCTTCTTCCGCTGTTAGTTGAGGGTAGGTATAGTCATCACCATCCTTTTCCAGTACAAGAAGTGCGAGTATCGCGTTATCAGCTTCCCGTACCGCGTCAATAAACAGGCCGTCAGCTTCTTCGTTTTTGGGAAATTGAAAGAGGAAATCCAGCACGGTTTGGGATGCGTTAAAATCTGACAGCACATCAACAAGATCAGCAAAGGCTTCCCGTGTATCTATTTTTTCTTTTAAGGATTTGAGGGAACCGTCGTTAAGATCAACAGGCGAGATAAGGGGATTCATCTCGATTGCGCGGCTCTGTATCCGCAGCCGCATCAGCGTATCGAACAGCATACGGTCCCCCGCATCGGCAAGACCTGTCTGCCGGAGAACCAGGGATAAACATACAAAAACAACAATAGCGTAGATAAGACCGTGCGGAATTTTAGAAAATTGCTGCAACTTCATATATTTATCTATATACTAATACATATCTAAAGCAATATCAACAGTTAAGCGCAGGGCAAAACAAAAAACTTAAAAAAGTTCCATGCAACTACCCAGACCTGCGATTTTTCATACGTGTTTTCAAGCGCTTTTAATCAACCAACCCCGCCCTAAAGCCCTAAACGCGCCTCTGTAATGCCTAATAAATAAACTTAGGAGTTTGTGGGGCTTTGTCCAAAAAATGTATAAATTTGCAATTTATTGCAAATTTATACCCTGTAAACTCCCGTCGAACCTCCGGTTCGCGGAGCCCCGTTAATCGGAATTTTTGCATGAAGGTGCGCCAAAGGCACATTGAGCAAAAATTCACCAAAGTCCCATCGGATACGAAGTGTCCGCGGCTGCTAGGAGTTTGTTGCGCTTGTGGATTTTTTGCATGAATATGCAAAAAATCCCGATCAATGGGCATGCTGTACTCTTCGAGTATTCGGAGTTTGCAAGGTATAAATATTCATGTTTATGAATATTTATACCATTTCATGCGCTTGCTGTGTACAGGGCTTTCTTTTGTGGGGATTTTCAATCTTTTTCATGAAAGGGCCGCTTTCAGCCCTCGATAGGGGCTGCCGTACCTGTTGTTTCCCAAAAAAGCCGCGTAACCACTGGAAGGCATTTGAGATGGTCTTCTTTCTATATCAATTACGGTTTTATTTGATAGCCGGCATACTTTCTGGATCACCGCCAATTATGGATGCCTGAAAAATCTGTTGTTTTTTTAAAGAATCACGATACCCTATTGACACTATAGGTTTTCTATGTTATGAAGGAGGAACTATGAAGACAATTTTGAATATTGAAGGTATGTCCTGTGAACATTGCGTTAAGCATGTTACCGAGGCCCTGGAAGGGATAACCGGCGTTAAGTCCGCTAAGGTTAATCTTAAACACAAAAGGGCCGAGGTGAATCATAACGAAGCGGTAACGTTTGATGCTATGAAGGCTGCGGTTAGCGAGGCAGGCTACGAGGTAGTAAATACATAAGGGAAGCTCTAAGAAATTTAGTTTGAGGAGCCTTCCGCAAAACTAGCAGCCGCGGACACTTCGTGTCCGATTGCACTTGTGGATTTTTTGCATGAATATGCAAAAAATCCCGATCAATGAGCATGCTGTACTCTTCGAGTATTCGGAGTTTGTATAAATTTGCAAATTTATACCTTGCAAACTCCCAAAGGAGCCCCGTTAATCTGAATTTTTGCATGAATATGCAAAAATTCACCAAAGTCCCACAGGCTCCTAGGCCGGTTTTGGGAAAGCTCCTCAGATGCAATTTTTTTATCCTATACTCGCGCCCATAAAACCGTTGTTTTAAGGGTAATACAGACCTGATATATAACGTCTTCGTAGTAACTTTTAGAAGGAGGTTTACATGCAGCGTAAAAAATTTGTTCTTATCTTTTTTGCGATCTTTGCGGCTTCTCTTCTCCCCGCAAAAGCCATGAGGGAAGGCGCCGATCAGGGAGAGGTACGCATCTATTCGGTGGTAAACGAGGACGAGACCAAAGCCCTTGCCGATCTTTTTACCCAGGAAACGGGTATCAAGGTAAGCTATCTTAGGGCGGCCACCGGGGAGATTATCAACAGGGTTATCGCGGAAAAAAACGCGCCCCAAGCCGATGTGCTTTTGGGAGGCGCCGAGAGTCTGCATATATCGGCGGCAAAGGCCGGCGCTCTCGATCCCTACACTTCCGCCCATGCCGCTTCCCTGCCGGCTTATACCTATGCAAAGGACGGCACGTGGACCGGTTTCTGTGTGCTTACCCTCGGTATAGGGGTAAATGAACAGCGATTCAGGGAAAAATTTCCCGGCAAGGCGTATCCCGCAAGTTGGGACGATCTGGCCGATCCTGCGTATAAGGGCGAGCTTATCTTTACAGACCCGGTAAAATCCTCTACAGGCTACCTCTTCCTCCAGAGCCAGCTTCAGGGCAGGGGCCAGGACCTGGGCTGGGATTACTTTAGGAAGATCACGCCCCTTGCGGCCCAGCTTCCAGCTTCAGGCGGGGCGCCGCCCCAGCTTATAGGCCGCGGGGAGTACGCTGTCTGTGTCGCCTATGTTCATGCCCTTGAACTCTACTCTTCCCAGGGCTTTCCGGTAAAGATCATCATTCCGGCAAAAACCGTTGGGGAAGTAGACGCCGTTTCGGTGATAAAGGGCGGGGTAAACAGGACAAATGCCCAGAGATTTGTAGATTTTATGCTTTCAAAACCGGCACAGGAGCTATTCACTTCGCTTTCCCATACTATTCCGGTTAATCCCGAGGCAAAAGCGTCGGGAAGCGCGGTATCCGCCCAGACAATAGATCTTCTCAACTACGATTCCGAGTTGGCCGGATCGGAGCGGGACGCCGTCCTCCAGCAATGGGAAAGAGAGTTACGATAATTCCCTTGCAGGGCCTTTTTACGGGAAAAGAATCCCCCGCGGTACGGATACTCTGGGGGGCCTGTATTCTTTTTCTGCTTCTTTTTATTGTATATCCTCTGGTGCGGGTTTTCGTTGAGGCGGACAGGGAGAGTTGGCGGCGTGTACTCTCTTCGTCCCGCTGGATTGAGGCGGGAGGACACACCCTGCTCCTCATCCTCCTTTCAAGTTCTCTATCCGTACTGACAGGTTTTATCTATGCTTACGGCGTGATACGGGGCGGTTTGCCCCTTACGCGCCTCTTTTCTTTTATACCTGTGCTGCATCTTGTAACCCCGCCCTTTGTCGGAGGGCTCTCTTTTATGCTGCTCTTTGGGCGGCAGGGCTTCTTTACAAAGACCCTGTTTGGCCTTGACATCTCCCTTTACGGACTTCCCGGTCTGCTTATCGCCCAAACCCTCTGCTTTTTCCCCCTGGCTTTCCTTATATTCAAGGAAACCTTTGAGGGTATAAATCCTTCCCTTGAATTCGCCGCCCGTAATACCGGCGCGGGCCGGCTTGCCGTTTTCAGGACCATCACCCTGCCGCTCTCCCTGCCGGGTATGGTACAGGCGGCGCTTTTTATCGCTATTTCCGTAATGAGCGATTTTGGCAACCCTATGCTGATTGGGGGCCGTTTCAGCGTGCTGGCGGTGGAGCTTTACGCGCAGCTTACCGGCTGGGCCGAAAGAGGCGCCAGCGCGGTGCTGGGGATTATCCTCCTCTGCCCTGCCCTTGTGCTTTTTCTGTTACAGCGGCTTCTACTGCGGAAAAAAGGCGCGCATACCGCAACTATAAGCGGCAGAGCTTCGGCTATGCCGCTTCCCCTCCCCAGCCTGCCGGTACGGGTACTCCTGTTCCTCTTCTGCGCCTTAATCGCGTTTATTGTTCTTGCCCAGTTCCTTGCCGTGGCAGGCGGCGCCTTTTCCCGTATTTGGGGTATAGACGCACGCTTCACCTTGGACCATTTCTTCGCTTCCTTCTCGTACCGTACAGAACTATTCAACACCCTGAGTTTTGCTTTTTTCGCCGCTGCCGGCGCCGCGCTTATCTCTTCTGTGAGCGCCTTCCTTGTTCTGCGGACGGAACTGCCCTTCCGCGGTATTGCCGATTCGCTTGTAACGCTTCCCGCGGCTATTCCCGGTTCCCTTGTCGGCCTTGCATACGTGCTTGCCTTTAACCAGGGTATACTCCATTTAACCGGCACACGGCTTGTTATTATCCTTGTTATGATTATCTCGTACCTGCCGGCAGGTTTCCGCATCATCTCGTCATCCCTTCTCCGTATAAGGACCAGCCTTGACGATAGCGCACGTTCGCTGGGAGCATCGCGTCTGCGCCTCTTTGCCGACATACTCTGCCCCATCATTGCTAAAGGAATCGTATCCGCTTTTGTGTTTACCTTTGTGCAGGCAAGCGGCACCCTGAGCGCGGTAATCTTCCTTATTTCCTTTAAGACCAAGCTCACCTCAATCGTAATACTCAACCTGGCAGGCCAGGGCGACTGGGGAAGATCGGCGGCGCTGGCCTTCATTCTTACCGCCGTAACATTCCTGGCGCTGGGGCTGCTCCGTCTTATTGCGGGCCGGCGGTTTCTACATACCCTGCTGGAAAAATGAACTTCGCTCCAGGAGTTTGCGGGGGGCTTGCCCCTCAATGAGCCGGTTGGAGCGAAAGGGGAGGGGCCCCTTTGTGAGGGACCCTCCCCAAGCACTTGAGAACACGTATAAATATCGCATAAACTTGAGTAGTTAACATTTTTGAACAACCTCAATTTACCGCTTCTATTATTTTGATAAAGCCTTCTTCCAATAGTTCCTGTTTCGGCTTTTTCCTTGGGTTAAAGTCTTTTACCGTTTCTTCAAGATGGACAATAGTCTTTTCTATAAACTCATTGATTAGTTTTATCCTAGGCCCCGCTCCCAATTCAATTCCGAATTTTTTCCGCTTTAATAATTCGTTGATCTGTTCAAGCAGGGCGGTATCTTGTATCTGTGTTATCAATGTGTCAAATTCCATCGGAGGCGATTCATTATAATTTTCTATCCATAAACAGGCCAGGATAGGCCGCAGTACATAAAAATATTTTTTTATTTTAACTTCACTGCTTTGTAAAAACTCGCGGTAATTCCCGTTCGCCATGTGTAAATAATGATATACCGATGCTATAGGCGAGAAATAATCTTTGGATAATCGCTCTATAATTTTATAAACATAGTCATTTTTATAGTACACAATTGGGGATTTTAGCCATTCAAATAATACTGGATTTGATTTATTCATTAAGAACAGCGCTTTTCGTAAATCCCATCCTGCTATGTCCCATTCTCCGGTTATAGGATATTCAACTACATCTCTTTTGGGGAGTATATTTAAGTACCAATTCTTTTTATGAACATAGATAAAACGAACATCGTAATCGCTGTCTAACGATGCAAAACCCCACGCCCTTGAACCGGATTCTACGGCATATACTATTTTAATATCATGTTCTTTTTCTATGTCGGATAATTTCTTACTAATTGAGGCGCTTATAAACATCTCAACGGATGATCCTCTAACTTCATTATCCATAAACTCTTAGCCCCGGAAGTATCTATTCGGCGCTTTACATGGTTCTAAGGGATTGGATATCCTCAACAACCGCTTCCCCTGAGGAGAGCAGAAACGAGGAAGCGTCCTTGATCTTTACGATAAGACTGTTTATCTCGTTTAATGACTGAACCACCTGATTCCCTCCCGCATTCTGGATATCCATTGCGCCTTTAATACGCAGTTCCTCGTTTTTTACCGTATCGATTAGGGCTGCCATAGTATTAAACTGTTCCCTAGCTTGGGTGGAGGATTCCCGCGAGCTGTCGATAAGTTCCTTTATTTTCTTGAGGCTGTTGGATATTTCCACAGCCTGCCGCCCGGAATTTTCGGCGAGCTTCCGTACTTCGCCCGCCACCACCGCGAAGCCCTTACCTGCCGCTTCCCCCGCATGGGCTGCCTCGATAGCCGCGTTCATTCCCAGAATGCTGGTCTGTTCGGCAATATCACCGATGACATTACAGGCATCGATGAGCGCGTCGGATTGCTCGGAAACAGCGCCTATCAATTCCACTATCTTCTGGAGACGATTTCTCCCATCGGAAGAAGATTCAGTAAGTTTCAATACTGTTTCGGCATTATGGGTCAGGGTACTATAGATGGATCGCGTACTTTCGACCATGTTCTGAATCGCGGAGGAAGAACTTACCACATAGTTCGCAGTTTCGCCGATCTGACCCGATAGGGAACTGAGACCGTTTATGCTCTTGTGCATCTCCTCCAGGGTATGATCGTAGACCTTATTGAGCATCTGCTGTGCGGCGGCTTCGGTCTGTAGACTCTTTTCATCCTCTACATAGTACCGGCAATTCCCCGGCTTATTAAGGCCGTTGAGGATGGCTACCGCCATTTGCTCGCAGCTCTTATAACCGCAGGACCCGCAGTTGAGTATGTCCGCTTCGTCTTTTTTGTGCATTTTAACATAGGTTGCTTCAATATCCTTTGGGGTAGGCGCTACAACCATTTTTTTGAATATGGCGGAACGGTCGATATAGGAACGGGTGTAGAGACCTTCCTCCCAATACATATTCAGTATCTTTTCAAGTTTGTTTTTACCGAACAGTTTTTTCCAGAATGACGCGGGCAGGTACTTTTTCCGTACCTCCTGAGACCGCTTTTCCACGAAACTTTCCACATCGTCCAAATGTTTACCGCGGTTATTCGTACCCGGCCCTCCGTTACAGCCCATTTCGCAGTTAAGGCAGTCGATCAGTTTATAAACAGGGGATATATCCCTTTGGATGGAATCTCCCAAATGGGCCAAATAGTGATATACATCGGGCGCGCCCTCAATTTTCCGTGTATAGTGGGTCGCGTCATGATCATAGCGTTCTACTGTCCGCATAAGGCCGCCGGGGGATTATCATAATCTATAGCGGGGTATTGGCTGATAGACGCATTTTTATTATCAAGGTACTTTTGAATGGAATTAAAAGTAACATTATAGTCCCCAATGCCCGCCTCGTCAAATTCCCGTCTTTTGGAGTAACAGGGGCTTATGGCGGCGATTTTGAAATTCTTGTACTGGGGGTAAAATTTTTTGATCATCTTCATGGTATGTAACATAGGACTGTCCACCGGGGCAAGGTAGGGAATAAGTTCCGGACGGTACATCTCAATAAAGGAAACCAGCGTCGGACAGGGTTGGGCTATGACTATAGGGGGATCTTTCTCTTTCATATAGGCAACATAGGACTTAACCGTAAGTTCCGCCCCGAAACTTACATCAAATAGGGCTTTCACACCTAAGGCTTTTAGCAATCCATTCATATTCAGGTATTTGCCCTCAAAACTAGCGGCAACGGCCGGCGCCACGATAGCGACGATATTTTGTCCTTTGGAGAGATGCTCCATAAAGACATCAAAATCATCAATACCGATACGGGCGCCGTGGCTGCACGCGTTGATACATTCCCCGCAACCTATACATAGTTCGGAGTGATGATCGATAGTATTACCCGAACCGTCGTTACACATCTTCACGGGGCATGCCATGATACAACGGTGGCAATTAACGCATTTATCTGCTTTAATCTTAATAATCGGACGCTGCGCCTTAATTTCCATAATTATAATTTTATACATTGCCGGGGTTCATTGTCAATCGTCGAATTGCCTCATTGAAATTTTAACCCTACGGGGGTCATGCATCATCATAAAATTCTAACCCAAAACAAACTCCGAAAGCACGCCCATTGATCGGGATTTTTTGCATGAAGGTGTGCCAAAGGCACACTGAGCAAAAAATCCACAAGTGCAATCGGACACAAAGTGTCCGCGGCTCCTAGCGGACCAACGGTACGAGCGGAGCAGAAGGACAACGCCTGTGTACGGGAGTATGCGGGCTGCTACCGGTTCACCACGAGGGAGGAGCGGGACGCGCTGGCCGCCGTCTACCGTTCCCGCGGACCTTCGGTCCGATGTCCGCTGCTGAACTATTTCATGCCGATCATGAAGCTGGTGGATAAGACCCGCGTCGGGGCTAAAGTGCGCAAGATGTATGATAAGCCGATGAGCCCGTACCAGCGGCTTATGGCGTACCCTAAACTGCCGGATGCGGTTAGGGCAGAACTGACACGCCGCTACCAGTCATACAACCCTGTAGTCTTGCAACGAGAGGTAAACGCCGCCCTTAGGGCGCTTATTGTTCATACACAACAGGTGGGGACGGTCAGTCCTCTGCCTGTTGTTCAGGTATCGTAGGGTTAGAATTTATGATGATGCACTATGGGGGGATGGAGCCCCCTCATGGTAAAAGGGAAACGCCGTTCCGCGGCAATTTTATATACATTTCCTATAAAAAAGTCAGGTTATAAGTACGATTATATAAAGAGCTATTCCCACCCGGTTCGATATGAACAGCCTTGGAAAAGCCTGTATTTTTGTAGTATATTTATAGTATCGTTCAAAGGCCGGCAGGCTGCTGCGTTTGTGGATTTTATGCAAAAAATCCCGGTTATTGGGCGCGCTGTGCTCTTTGAGCATTCGGGGTTTTATGCGCTTTGCGTATAAAACCCCCAGACAGTTAGGCCGTTTATAAATTTTGATGTTTTTCAAATGAACAACATTTGTAAATATCCAAAGAAGGGGAATGATTATGAAACGTTTTTTGGTATGGGTGTTTTTGATCTTTTGCGCAGGCTTTGCTTTTGCTCAATGGACCTCTGACGCAAATATTGAAACTTATTATGTTGACGGGAACGATGTAACAAGTCAGTATCAATATGGTTATGTTCAGATGGGGATGGATAATGATAATCTCCTGGGCTGGATAATTTATCTTTACAAGAAGGGCAGCGCTACTCCCGACGAAACCATTGTCATTGACGATTGGGAAGACGATGATGAAAACGGTATTGAAATTTACAATACCGTTGAGATTTTAGGCAGAAATATCAGGGGGAATGATATCTGGGCCGCGGTCGCTGACGAGGGATACGGCGGTTACAAGCCGGGCTATATCGCCGTAGGTATCTATAACGGCGATAACGAGGAAGCCCTGCTTTACGTTACGCTTGAATATGTAGACGCTGGTTATTAGCTCATGGGGAAGGGCAGCACGCTGTCTATTGATGCTTTACCGGTCAGAGCCATAATCAGGCGGTCAAGGCCGAGGGCAACACCGGAACAGCGCGGAAAAGGCATTTGTCTGCCCTGAACCTCTTTCGGCAGGAATATCTTCCAGTAGTCGTGATCTACTCTATGCGGAACAAGGGCGGACCTTTCCTTAACAGCCGATTCCAAGGCAAAGAAACGCCTTACCTCTTGAGGATCCGTCTCTTCCGAAAAACAGTTGGCAAGTTCTATCCCCCGAACATAGAGTTCCCAGCGCTCAACGGTTTTTCTGTCCGCGCTCTTCTTGGCAAGGCAGGGTACAAAGGCAGGGTAATCGATCAGCGCAACCGGCCGCTCCCGCGGCAGGCAGGGCTCTACCGCATGGATAAAGATAAGATCGTATATCTCTGCGTCCCCTAACCCCGCCCCAATTTCAAGGCCCAGACGCCGGGCCTCGCCGGCAAGAGCGCCCCTCTCTACCGCTTCAAACAAGTTGAAACCGGCCCATTTTTCAAATGCCTCTTCTATACTTATACGGATGAAGGGAGGCCTAAGCTCTTCGAGAGACGGAGCGGCTGCGGCGTCAATGGCAAGCGGGAGCAGGTATTCGAAGAATTCCTCGGTTATGCGTAGGGAGTCTTTGTAATCGGCATCCATTGTGTAGTATTCCAGCATGGTGAATTCCGGGCTGTGAATACGGCCGGACGATTCCCCGTTACGGAAGCTCTTGCAGACCTGGTAGAGACTAACCCTGTGCTGGGCAATGAGCTTTTTCATCCAGATTTCAGGCGAGGGGATAAGATAGCAGGCTTGGGCATTGCGGATTTGACCCCTGGCGCTGCCGGACGGGAAGATACGCTGAGTTTCAAATACTTCTAGGCAGGATTCGGGGATTAGATCGGGCGAAAGCAGCGGCGTATCGGTTTCAAGGTAGCCGCACCCGTCAAAGAAATACCGGACAGACCTGATAATACGGGAGCGTTTCTGAAGCAGTTGCACATCCATAGCTTCTTGTATCATAAAGGCCCTCTGGTTGTCTAGGAGTTTGTTGCGCTTCGCGCATAAAACGGTATAAATATTCATAAATATGAATATTTATACCTTACAAACTCCGAAAGCATGCCAATTGATCGGGATTTTTTGTATGAATATGCAAAAAATCCACAAGTGCAACAGGCTGCTAGCAGCCGCGGACACGCTGAGTATGAAGGAAATGCATCTGACGGAGGGGCAAAACGGGGAAAAGCTGACCCGGTTTGAACAGCTTGGGCCGAATGCTCTTGTGGTGGCCGACCGGATATACGGGAGTATACCGGGGATGGAACATCTGAGGGAGCAGGGGAGCGGATTCGTGCTGAGGTTACGGGCGCGGGCGTTCACGGTGTATGACGGGGAGGGGCGGAAGATAGAGCTATTGGACCAGTTCGCGGATTTGAAAGAAGGGGAGAGCGGGAGTATTCAGGTATACTACCGGGTTAACGGGCAGGATATCCCGTTACGGATCTGCGCGATGAGGAAGGAACAGGAGAGCGAACGGGCGGGACTGGAACGGCTTACCAGAACGAAACAGCGGAAGAAACACGGAGAACCGGTCAGCGATTTACAGCGGGCGTACAATAAATATATCGTGGCAGCCGCGTCATTGGATGAGAGTGTATCGGCAAAGCGGGTACTGGAGGTATACCG
>JAISQR010000286.1 GCA_031274035.1 Treponema sp.
CATATCGGGTTTTCCCCGGCCCTCTTTCCTGTTTCCTCAAACCGGCGCAGTTCCGCCGCTAATATTCCCCTGCCCATGGGGGCATTTTATCATATGTTTTGTAAAAGTAAAACTGCTGGCTTTTTAGATATTGGACTTGTTCGGGATCCCGGTTGGTTCTCGAACAAAGTTTTGCAAAATGCTCCGTATTTTGCTGTTTTTTAACGGAAATTGTTCGGAAACTGAAGTTTCCGAACAACTCTATTTTTCAACTTTTTTGCCCAATATCGTCTAACAATTCTGAATACGAAGAGGCCAAGGTTATGTCTAGGAGTTTGTGGGGCTTTGCCCAAAAACTCCTATATCCAGCTATTCTTTCTCAATACGGCAGTTGCCCCATTTGCTAAAAAACCGCTCCTGCTGAGGGGTCGGCGGAGAAGCTGCCAAATTTTGTAACTACTCAGTTTGGGTTCTGAGTAGTTACAAGAATTCCGATATAGGAGGAATTCTGTTTGAACTTATACGGCGTCTACTTTACCCGGATATTGGCGCTGACCGGCTTCGGGGCGCCTTTTTCCTCGGCAACCGGCACGGGGGCCGCGCCCGCAGCAATAACGGTGTACGTCCCCGGAACAAGGACATGATCCCCATTTTCATCAACCGTTTCAAATGCGGAAGCAGGCAGTTCAAACTCCACCCGGTTTGAACCGCCTGCGGGAACGCTTACACGGCGGAAATCCTTGAGCGATACGACAGGATCGTCTGGTCTGCGATCATCCCTGGCGATATAAAGCTGAACAGCCTCTTCCGCGTGGTATGCGCCTAAGTTGGATATCTGCACATTTGCACGCACGGTCCCGCCCTGGGTAATTTCCGCCGCAGAAAGCGAGATAGAGTCGTAGCGGAACTGGACATAGGAAAGTCCGAAACCAAAGGGATAGAGGGGCTTCTCTTCCATGTAACGGTAGGTCCGTCCCTTCATGGCATAGTCCTCGTAGGGGGGAAGCTGGGCGGTAGAGGCAGGAAACGTGATGGGAAGCTTTCCAGAGGGTACAACATCGCCAAAGATGATGTCCGCAACCGCCTCCCCGCCGCGCTCGCCCGGATACCAGGCAAAGATAACCGCATCGGCTATGTCTTCGGGGATAGCGATAGGACTGCCGCCGGTCAGAACCAGGATAAGGGGTTTCCCGCTGGCGCGTATCTTCCGTAGGTACTCAAGCTGCCAGGGCGGCAGTTCTATACTTTCCCTGTCGCCGTTGGAACTTGACGCAATAGCGTCGCCTTCTTCGCCTTCTATAGCCCCGTCAAGGCCCATCACGGCAATGATAATATCCGCCATGTTGGCAAGGCCGAATTCGACATTAGCCGGATGATTCGGGCCGTACATCAGGCAGCCCTGACGGTATTCCAGGTTGATAGCATACTTATCCCGCACCTTCGCGGCAAGCCCTTCCAGAATAGTAACAAAACGCGGGCTAATCCCGTAGTAGTTACCGAAAAGAGCATGGGCATTAGCCGCTCCCGGCCCTACCACCGCAATTTTCTTGGCGCTATAGTCCAAGGGAAGAAGATTCTTATCGTTTTTAAGAAGGACAATAGACTTTTCTGCGGCTTTTTTTGCCAGAATCTGGTGCTTTTCACAGTTGATAAGTTTTTCATCAAGTTTTGCATAGGGATCCTTGTCAGGATCGAACATATTGAGCTTGAAGCGTGTACGCAGCAGCCGTGTAAGTGCAGTATCAACTTCTTCCTCGCTCACCAGGCCCTGCTTCACAGACTGTACCAGGTAAGGATAGGTACAGCCGCAGTTAAGGTCGCAGCCCGCCTTCAATGCCAGCGCCGCTGATTCTTCGGAAGTCTTGGTTACTTTGTGGTTCTCGTGGAAATCCCGTATCGCCCAGCAGTCGGAAACGATATGGCCCTTAAACTGCCATCTGCCCCGCAGAATGTCCTTGAGTAGATACATGCTGCCGCAGCAGACTTCGCCCAGTGTACGGTTATATGCGCCCATAACCGCTTCCACACCGTTTTCTACCAGGAGTTTGAAGGCTGGCAGGTAGGTTTCAAAGAGGTCCTTTTTGGAGACCACCGCATTAAAAGTATGGCGGAGTTTCTCCGGCCCTGAATGAACGGCAAAATGCTTGGCGCAGGCAGCCAGTTTTAGGTTTTCGGGATCACCGCCCTGAAGGCCCCGCATAAAGGCAAGCCCCATCCGTCCGGTAAGCACGGGGTCCTCGCCGTAGGTTTCCTGACCGCGGCCCCAGCGCGGATCGCGAAAAATATTGATATTAGGCGTCCAGAAGGTAAGCCCCCAGTACTGTCCGCGGTTACCCCGCTTGACCGCCTCGTTATGCTTGGCGCGGGCCTCGTCGGAAATTGCCGCCGCCGCTTCCTGGATAAAGCTATCGTCAAACGTAGCGGCCAAGGCTATAGCCTGGGGAAACACCGTTGCAAGTCCGGCCCGTGCAACCCCGTGAAGACATTCATTCCACCAGTTATACTCGGGAATACCTAAGCGCTCAACCGCCGCACTTGTATAGCTTAACTGGGAGACCTTTTCTTCCAGTGTCATCTTGGAGATTAGATCTTTAATCCTCTCTTCCCTGCTCATCCTGTTACCTCCAAATTTGTAATAATTTTGTAAGAACAATATAGAAGAAACAACAGAAAAAAACAAGGCAAGTTAGAAAACAGGATAAACTCCAGAAACATGCCCGTTGATCGAATAACTGCCGGGGCCGGGTAAGCGGTCATCCCTAGCAGCCTGTTGCACTTGTGGATTTTTTGCATATTCATACAAAAAATCCCGATCAATTGGCATGCTTTCGGAGTTTGTAAGGTATAAATATTCATATTTATACCGTTTTATGCGCGAAGCGCAACAAACTCCTAGGACAACTCAAGAAACGCGCGGAGGCCGTCCCTAGTTATGCCTGCACCCCCCTCCGCGTCAAGTTTCTGTACAACTCCATCAGCGCCTGTATAGCGGAAGGCTGGTACAAACCAAACCCCGCTCTTTTCGTAGGCTAGGTCGTTGTTCTCTTCAACCTGTTTAGAGTACGCACCCGATTCCAGGATAGCCTTGAATTTGCCCTCATCCAGAAGCCCCCCTGCAATCTCAGCGAGAACTTCCGGCTTTTCCACATTACGCCGCTCAACTGCTACGGCCTGGAACATGGCTGTGTGAAACTTGCCCATGTCCGCACCCAATTCCCTGGCCGCATAGTAGGCGGCGCAGGCCAGGTCCGTGTGGGGCGGATGGTCTTCAGGTCGCGGGTGCGATTCTATAGGCCGGAACTCAATCTCTACCCCGGGGAAATCCCCCAAACATTCGAGCAGGTACTCGTAACCGCGTTTACAGAAGGGACATTCATAATCGTAGAAAATCTGAACAATTGGCATAGCATCTCCTTGTTTTGCAAGATATAAGCATTGTAATTATTCACGTTAAGGTTAAGTCAAGAGGCCGCCGAATAGTATATTAGGGTATGGTGCAAAAAGAGAAGCAGCGGAAGCTCATTGGTTTAACCGGAATGTACTGTGCGGGGAAGAATTATGTTGCCGGTATACTGGAAGAACACGGGCTTCCGGTGCTGGATGTAGATAAATTGGGGCACAAAGTTATTGAAGCGGAAAAGGATGCGATTGTAAAACGCTTCGGTCCTTCTATACTGCGGGAAGACGGTACCATTGACCGGCGGCTTCTCGGCGCCCTAGTTTTTGGAAGGCCTGTCGAATTGGCCGCTCTGGAAGGCATTATTCATCCGGCGGCAAACCGCATGACCGAAGAATGGATAGCACGGCAGGGGGGGGCCTGTGTTATCAACGCGGCGCTGCTCCATCGATCTACCTTATTTAAAAAACTGGACTATATTCTTATCGTTAAAGCACCGTTCATTACGCGGCTGTTCCGTGCGCGGAAACGGGACGGCCTTCCCTGGCGGGTACTGTTGACCCGGTTTAAAAGTCAGAAGGAATTCAATTCTCAATATCCAAGGAAAAAAGCCGATATTTACAACGTATCCAATAACGGTTGCGGCTTTGCGGCTGGTATATACAGGAAGAATTTAGAGAATCGGATCGATTCAATCTTAGTTAAGACAGGGACAATACTTACAAGGTAAAATTCCCTGAGCAGATGTGTCTGGAGATAGATAGTTATGGAGAAGAAGAAATTACTGCTTGTGTCGGTTTCGGTTGGCGCTTTTCTTATAATCGTAATCGCTGCTTCTTATTTAGTAATTCAGCCGAAAAGCGGCGTTGTTTCCCCAGAAGCCGTTTCCGAAGGGAATTTGGGGTATGAGGACGCAGCCGCAGGGAATACTGTAATAGATGCGATTCCCCCCGCAGGCATAGAAGGGGGGGGGCTTCCGTCCCTGCCGGGCGTCCCCGGCTATACCGATCCGCTGGTTCCTGTGCAGCCTGCCTTGGTTGATCCTACCGGTATGGTGAGAAACCCCGATGGTATTAGGGGTTTACAACAGCCGCCCTTGAAAAGCATTACTGATGGCATAGAGCAGGACGGCGCCCTCATCAGTATTGTCCCGCCGTCAAGGGCTGGCGTATCGGATGCGCCTCCTGCCGGTAAGGCTGCTTCCAGGCAGGCTTTGGAAGCGGGCCCAAGAGATGTTCCGCGGCAGGCCCCCGCAGAGAAAGCCCCGGCGGCAGCAACCCAATCTGCGCCGATCCCCGTTGCAATGGCTGAGCCTAAGCCCCGTGATTATTTCTGGGTGCAGGTTGGCTCATTTACTCACCAGTCCAAAGCGGAGGATTTGCGTAAACATCTTGACTCCAAAGGTATGAAATCTGTAATCGACCCCACGGAATTAAACAGTGTAACTTATTTCCGCGTCCGCATCGGGCCGTATGTCTCTAAAGATGAAGCGGCTTCCTTTTGGCTGCCCTTTGTTAAAGCAATGGGTTATGAAGACAGCCAGGTATGGCAAACCACTATAAGATAACTTTGTTCCCGCTGTAGTATCCTTTAGGCAGCCCCGTAAAATTTTATATTCTCAGGTATCTAAATTGAAGAACAGAAGGAATTTTAACCCTGTCCGCGTTGCGGACGCGGCAGGCGGGCGCCGTTTATGATACCCCAAAATTGGCGACCGGCATAAAACACCATAAATTTAGGCGTTAGAGGGTCTGTGTGGGGTTAATATTTTTTCAATTTGTTCCGCCGTATACCCTTGTTTAATAAGATCCGTTCCCAAAACTTGGTTGGTTTTGGGAAAGCCTCAAGATTCGGTATATTTTTCCGTTCTTTTCTCTTCTTCGAGGGCATCGTTCCCGCCAAGAAAACTTACACATCAAACCGAAGGTTCGCTGAGTGTTGACGGAATAAATTCATCACAGCGTAGGCCCGGCAAAAGTTACCTCTATTCCCGCATGAGGCATAAATAATTATAAAAAAATACATTCGTAACTCTTTAGTTTTTTTTTGAAAAACCGATAGCGATACGGGATTATATATTGCCTAAATTTTCAATATAATAGTATAATAATTAGTGAGATATTATAGATAATAATCACGGAGGATAATATGGAAGCTCAACGTAAGAATATTATTTTGGTTGATGACAGTATCACTAATCTGACCGTGGGAAAAAATATCCTCATAGAAAAATACAACATTTTTACGGTACCTTCAGGGGAAAAGTTGTTTAATATTCTTGAAAGGATCATTCCCGACTTGATCCTTCTTGACATTGAAATGCCGCAAATGGACGGCTATGAGGTGATAAAACGGCTCAAGGCATCCAAGCGTACAGCAGAAGTACCGGTTATTTTTCTTACCGCGAGAAGTGATACTTCAAGCGAACTGGAAGGTTTGTCCCTGGGCGCTATAGACTATATTTCCAAGCCCTTTTCCCCGCCTTTGCTTTTAAAGCGTATAGATCTACATCTTTTAGTCGAATCGCAGAAGAAACAACTCCAGGATTACAACGATAACCTCCAGGCCATGGTGTTGGCCAAGACACAGACCATTCTTCAGATGCAGAACTCCCTTCTCAATACCGTTGCCAACTTGGTGGAAAATCGGGACGAGATTACCGGCGGGCATATTGAACGCACTCAGAACTATCTTAAGGTATTGCTGGATAATCTGGAAAAACAGGAAATATACCAGGAAGAAATCCATTCCTGGGACATGGAATTCCTTCTCCAATCAGCCCAGCTTCACGATCTGGGGAAAATTTCGATTAAGGACAGCATACTGCTCAAACCGGGCAAGCTCGATCCGGAAGAATTTGAAGAAATGAAGAAGCATACCATATTCGGTGTTAAAATTATTGAAGAAATAGAAAAGACCACACCGGAAAGCAGCTTCCTCAAACATGCCAAGATATTTGCGGGAACCCACCATGAAAAATGGGACGGTACTGGCTATCCTTATGGCCTCAAAGAAGACAATATTCCTCTACAGGGCCGGCTGATGGCCATAGCCGATGTTTACGATGCGCTTATCTCGGTAAGGCCCTATAAGAAGTCCTTTAGCCATGAAGAGGCATTGAAGATCATCAGGGAAGGAAAGGGAACCCAGTTCGATCCTATCCTGACGGAATTATTCCTTTCGATATCAGATGAATTTGCCAATATCTCAGGCCAAAGCTAAACTATAGCGCTAGGAGTTTGTGGGGCTTTGCAAGGTATAAATATTCACATACATATATATGAATGCGAACCAGAGGTTCAATTATACCTTACAAATTCCGAATACTCAAAGAGTACAGCATGCCCATTGATCGGGATTTTTTGCTCAGTGTGCCTTTGGCATACCTTCATACAAAAAAAACACAAGCGCAATCGGACACAAAGTGTCCGCATTTGCTAGGAGTTTGTGGGGCTTTGCCCAAAAATCGTATAAATTTGCAAACACCTAAAGGAGCCTCGTTAATTGGAATTTTTGCATGAATATGCAAAAATTCCACAAGTACAACAGGCTGCTAGACAGCGCACACGAATGAACTACCCCGCCCTAAAGGGCCTAGAAAATTTATAAAGAGCTAATGGCTGCGGCCGTACTCCCCCACATTCGGGCAGCCCAAACCGTCGTAAACAGCCGGAACGATAAGCGAAATAATCCGGTTATTGATTTTCTGTTCCTTCAATTCGATATTGCTAAAATATCCCTGACTTACATTAATCTCCTTACCGAATTCCTTTTGAGACAGCCCAAGGGTTTTCCGCACTTCGATAATCCGCTCATGTATTTCCGATTTTTCTTCTTCCAATGAAACCGTCGCCCCCAACTATAATACCCAGAATATAACCCTTTAGCAATGATTCCTTCTCCCGTGATATACCAAAGTCAAACTTGCAAATGCAGAATTCTTTCCCGTATCTCCGCGGCCAAATAGAATGAACCTGTCCCCAAAATCGGAAGCCTGCCTTTCGCCGCGGTCTTTAGGGCGGTTTCTATAGCCCTGTTTGTTTCAGGTACACAACGAATTTCCGGCGTTCCGTCCAGGGAAAACGCTTCCCGCTTGAAAACCGCATACACTTCATCGGGATCGCTTTTCTTGAAGGTTCCCGGCAAAGTGATTATGATTTGAGAGAAATGCGGGAGCAGCGCCTTTGCCATTGATGCGGCGTCTTTGCCTTTCGCACAGCCAAAGAGGAGTATTCCTTCGTCCCCGTAGAGTTCCGCGAAGGTATCGGCGCAGAGGGCTGCGCTGTGGGCCGTATGAGCGCCGTCTATTACGAGAGGCGGTTCTTCGAGTATCTTTTCAAAGCGGGCGGGGAGTCTGAAGGAAGCAAGCCCCTTGCGGATCGCTTCTTCCCCGATAAGGGGGAAGGCGGTTTTTGCCGTAAGGACGGCAAGACCCGCGTTGCACGCTTGGATAGCGCCGGGAATGGGAAGGGAAAGATCGAGAGGTTTTGGGAACAGAGATTCTTTCTTGAAACGCAGGGTAAAGGCTGTGTTCAGCCTGTCAATACGGAGAGCGTTTAGTTCCGCGGCATCGGGAAAATAGACAAGGGGCGATTGGCTTTGTTCCGCCCGCAGTCTGAAAACTTCCAGGGCTTCGGGCGTTTGGTCTGAAAGCAGGAGGGGCTTCCCCTGCTTTATAATTCCGGCCTTTTCTCCGGCTATGGCAGCTATAGTATCCCCCAGGTATTCGGTATGTTCAAGCTCTATAGGGGTGATAGCCGAGACAAGGGGATGTACGATATTGGTTGCATCGAGTCTGCCCCCTATCCCTGTCTCCACCGCCATTGCATCGCACTTTGATATACGGGCGCAAAGGAAGAAGAGGAGGGTGAAGAGTTCAAAGAACGTAGGCGCTTCGCCGATACCAGATTCCGGGTTAAACAGTTCGGCGTCAGGCGCTGTTCTATGCTGTAGGTCTTCTGTAAGTTCTCTAAGTTCCCTGCCTGCTTCCAGATAGACGGCTTCCTCAAAAAAGCCGTTGGGCCGACTTATCCTTTCGCGGTAATCGCTTACATGGGGCGAAGCGTAGCATGCGGTTTTGATCCCACCCGCCTCAAGAATGGCGGCTGTCATTCCGGTAACCGATCCCTTGCCTTTGGAACCGGCTATATGTATAACCGGGGCGCAGGAGTCGGGCCTTCCCGCAAGATCGCAGAGAAGTTCCATGCGGTCAAGGCGGAAAGTCCGGTGCATGGACTGTTTCCCCTGAATCTGGCTGCGTTCAAAGTTGATAAACCCCGATATCCAGGCAAAAACATCGGCAGAAGAGGTGAAGTTATGGCTTATGGACATAGTAAGGATAGTATACAGGGGAAAGGGCTTCGAGAATAGGCTGCCGTTTACCCAGGTTTTGTAAACTTCAAGTGAGAAGATGAAATTACCGTTAAAGTAACCCGCCTGAAACCGAATTGAAGAAACGACAGGGCATCGGCGTTTACTTTTACACAAGCAAGCATGATAAAATAAGCCGTCAAGATTCCTTGGAGCGGGATATAGAGCGGGTCGTAGATTATCTGGAAGTGCCGCATGGGATACCAGATGAATCGGCGTTTCGACGGGTGCTTCAGTGTTTAAATCTGCGGCAATTGCAGGAAGGGCTTGAAAACTGGTTTATGAACATAAAAATCCGGAACAAAGAGGCGGGAACAGCAGGTCGGATACAAAGTATCCGCAACGATACGGGGGAGTGGTTTCATGAAGTAAGCGCGTGGATAGGGGAGCATGGGTTGACGCTCGGGCAGTTGACAACGGAAGAAAAGAGCAATGAGATAAAAGCGGTACCGAAACTGCTGGACATTCTGGATGTGAAAGGGGATG
>JAISQR010000299.1 GCA_031274035.1 Treponema sp.
CCCGCAGGCTTTTACTGCTCTTTGCTTTTTTTTACCCAATTTTATCCTCCTGACTAAATTTATCAGATAGGACATTTCTATTGAACGCTCTATAGGACATTTTCACTGATTTTTAACAGTGTGCGCAGCAATTTTACTTTTAAGAAATTCAACCGCTAAAGACACGAAAAAGGAAAGTACACTACTTCCAAGTACCGCGAAAGTACCCAAATTTGAAGAAATTTACCCGGCAAGTGCACGAAGGTTTTGGTTCCAAACACTCTTTTTCCTGCCTTTACGCCCTCTTATATTTTATGTCAAGGGGAATCTGATATTTTTTTCAGATTTTTCCCTGACCGCCCCCGGCCCGGTTTGACACACCCATTCCGCTTACGCGCTTATCGCACTCTGTACCAATGCCTCCGTTTCCCGCTTCTTGACCCCGGCCTTCGACCATCTCATCGCACCGCGGTGATTAATATAGAACCGCTGGTCAAGGGTATTTCGGTACGGCTCTGCTATACCATACAGCCGGGTCGGTAAATAGACAAAATCCTTAAATAATCATACAATATTAAACTATGAAGACAAGAAAATTGTCCTTTTTCCCGCTTACGGAGCAAGGGGTATTGATGCGCCATGCCGTATCAACAAGAGGATCCGGAATAACGAAATGCTTAATTCGCTGAACACCGCGATCCGGCATTTTACGATTCAGAATGAACTACCCAGCCGCAGAGCGGGCGGGGTATCAGGTTTTTCGTAGAAAAACCTATCGATCGATAGGAAATTTATTATACAGGGGGTCTGCTACCCCGCCATCATTGGCAGGGTAATTGAACCGCCCCAGAGGCTCCCCCGCGGGTCAGCGAGCGGGCTCTTGGGTATTAGACCCCCTTCGAATAAGTGAAGGAGTAATTAATGAAGAGAACCGGTATGTTGTTTATCATGCTTTCAGCAGTCATCTGGTGCGCGGGGGCTCAGACTTACGATGCATGGTATGCCTTCCAGCTAAAATACAGTGATACCAGTATCTATGCCATGCTTGTTTTTGCACCGGACGGCAATATTACACGCGCAGCGGATCAGATAGCGTTGAGCATACAGTCAGATTTAAACGTCATCGGAGAGCGCAATATAAGCAGCCAGCAACGGCAATGGGCTCAGGCCCAGATTGGCAAGTTGGAACAGCTCAAGCAGTATACTAATGACCGCGGCCGCCAGTATCTTGCCGATTCCCTTAATAACGAAATTAACCGGCAGCCCTGGGCCCGGATATACCAGGATTCCCAGGCTTTCGGCGCTCAACCAGCAACACCGCCGCCGGTCAGGCCGTCGCCGCCTGTAACCCCGGCCCCTCAAAGGACTCAGGCTCAGCCGGTTCCTCCGGCCCGGCCTGCGGCTCCTCCTCCGCGGGCGTCCGCCCCGTCAATACCGGCCCGGCCTGTTCCTCCGCAGCAACCATCCAGGCCGAGACCGCCCCAGCAGCCGGAGACGCCGGAACCATCTGCGCGGCCTGCGCCTCCTGTCCGCCGATAGGGGAGCGGTTATCGATTGAATATAATCCTCTTTGAATACCGCGAAGTTGGGAAGCCCCTTCCCCGTCGTGATGAACGCACAGTACACCTTCTTAAAGTTCTTCACAAAAAACAGGGAGATACATTTGAGGCCGGAGTTCTGGGGGGGTATCTGGGACTGGGGCGTATTGAGCAGATCAAACTGGACGGCAGCCTGTGTTTTTCCCTAGATCTTCAGGAAGAACCGCCTCCCCGTGTCCCTGTACGGATAGCAGCCGGTTTTTCGCGGCCCATACAGATAAAGCGTTTTCTGCGGGATCTCTCTAACCTGGGGATAGAGGCCGTCGATCTTATAGGTACCGATCTGGGGGAAAAGAGCTACCAGGATACTAAACTTCTTGCGGACGGCGGGGCCAGGGCCGCGCTTATTGAGGGGGCGGCGCAAGCGCGGGATACCCGCATCCCCCGGCTCAACACGTACAGCAGCCTTGACGATTGGCTTGCCGAACGGCCCTGGGATATAGGTTCAGTTCAGTTTTTTTCTGAAAAGGCAGACAGGGCTGGACCTGGATTACTCAGCGCCCGGCATGGGCCTACCCTGATTGCCGCCGACAATATCCGGCCTGAAGGCTCCCTAGCCTTGCTCAGTACGCCGGGTAGGGCTATGGTTATCTGCATAGGTGCGGAACGGGGCTGGACAAACCGCGAGCGGGGCCTGCTCGAAGCTGCCGGTTTCCTGCGGCTTTCCATGGGACGGCGTGCGCTGCGTACCGAAACAGCCTGTGTTGCCGCTGCGGTACTGGCTATGGAAAAAATAGGAAGATTAGATTAGGATATTTCGATGAATCAGGATCAGGTTAAAGAACAACTCCTTGGTATTGAAGATGCGTCTATGGATTTTACCCTTATTTTTTCCGGTAAAAAGAGCAAAAAGGTAAACGGCCTTTACAAGCCTGAAACACGGGAGATCCTTATCCACAACAAGAATTTTAAAAACGATACTGGGGATAAAACCGACGATAATCTTCTGTTGTACACCGCAATTCATGAATATGCCCACCATATACACGCATGTTCACAAGGCGGAAAGCTTTCTGTCCGTGCTCATTCATCAGAGTTCTGGGCTATCTTTCATAGACTTTTGGAAAAGGCGGAAGCCCAGGGCATATACCGTAATGTTTTTCAAACTTCACCGGAGTTGGTTCAATTAACCGAATTTATCCGTGAAAAGTACCTTAGAGAAAACGGCCTGCTAGTAAAGGAATTTGGGATGAAGCTCCTTAAAGCCCATGAGCTATGTCTGGCTATCGGCGGACGATTTGAAGATTATATAGACCGCGTTTTGGGAATTCCCCGTATGGCGGTAAAAACGGCCATAAAGATGCACCAGTACGATCTTAACCCGTTCCTCGGCGCCGACAATATGCGCTACCTTGCGGGTATTCCTAACGAGGAAAAACGGCGCGCCGCGGAGCAGGCTCTTCTTGCAGGTAAAAGCCCGGATACGGTAAAAACGGCAGCCGCAAAGAAACCACCCCAAGAGGACCCCAAGGTTATGCTGGAAAAGGAAAAAGCCCGGCTGGAACGAACCATTGCCGCGCTTACCAAAAGACTGGAAGAAGTAAATCAGGAACTGGAAGGGTAACGGGCTTTAACCGTCAGACAGAAATTGAGAAAGATTCTAAGCAGGTACTATCTTGGCTTCACAGTATTCCTTATAGAAAATCGAAGCTCCATCATCAGGCAGAATTTCCAGGACTTTTTCAAAATTGTCTTTAGCTTCGGCATAATACTTCCGTTTGAAACTGAGCATACCCTCCTCAAAGAACCTGTTTGCCTTCATTTTTTTGTCCATAATTTCAGGGTTAATACCATTCAATATTTCATACACCGAAACTGGTTCCGCTTTTCCCTTAACCCGAACCTGGCCGATAAAGCGGTACATATAGGAACCAGGATCTTCCAGCTTTTTGAAGGTCTGTTCGCTGATTGCCATAGAAATATTGAAGGCTTTGGTCATACTTTCAAGGCGGCTTGCCAGATTGACGGCGTCGGAAATAACGGTATTCTGCATACGTCCATTAACCCCGACAACACCAAGCATAAGGGTACCCGTATGCAGGCCTATCCCCATAGCCAGGGGCCGGTAGCCGGACTTTGCCCGGTGGATATTGTATTCCAGCAGTTTTTCCTGTATTTCAATAGCAGTCTGTACAGCCATATCCGCACCATTAGCCTGGGGATAGAGCGCAAGGATAGCATCCCCAATATACTTATCCACAAAACCGCCGTGCTTTTCAATGACAGGAACAATGCGGGTAAGATAAGAATTGATAAATTTGAAACTTTCTTCAGGGGTAAGATCCTCCGAGAGCGTTGTAAAATCACGGATGTCCGAAAAAAATATGGTCATCTCCCGCTTGATATGATCCCCCAGCTTCAGGTCCAGTGCGGTGTTTTTGTGGAGGATATTAAGAAATTCCCTCGGTATAAAGGGGTTAAGCAGATAGGAAACTCTATCCTCTTCGTTTTCATTAATGGGAAGTACAACTTCTTCCGGCGCCTGCGGCTCGGAAACATCGATTCTTTCGGCTTCCTCCTCCGGCTTTAGTTTTTCTCCTGAGACCTCCTGTATATTCTCAGTCGCCTCTGAGAATTCTGTTATCTTCCTTGCCGCCGCTGTTGCCGTCTCCGCCGCCGCTATAGCTTTTTCGGCTGCCTTCTCAATCTTCCCTATAGATTCTATAGTCTTTGCGGCTGCTTCTTCAATCTTCCCTACCGCTTCTATAGCTTTTACAATTGTTTCCTCAATCTTCTCTGCCGATCCTACAGGCTTTACGACCGTTTCTTCAATTTTCCTTATAGAATCTATAGCCTTTGCAACTACATCTTCAATCTTCCCTACCGCTTCTATAGGCTTTACAGTTGCCCCCTCAATCTTCCTTGCCGCTTTTACCGGGTTCCTGCCGGGCGCCGCGGATTTTTTCTGCTTCCTCCGGTTCCGCCGCCGCTTCTGCCATTTCTTCGACTTGCCTCCCGGTATTTTCTCTGGCGTTTCTCTGAATTCCACGTTTCCAACAGCCCCAGCCTTTACCGGTATTTCATTCATAATCCCAACGGTAACGGTATTTTCTGCCTTTATCCCGATCTCTTCCGAAACATCCTCTCTGATCGTTGCCGGAACTATAAGTCCTGATTTAAAAATATTCTTGTGGTAAAAGAGTAAACCCAGAAGAATACCTGCACAGGTGAGAAACTGCCAGGAAAAAAGCAGGGAAATTCCCGTAAACAAGATGATTAAGCCGGTATAAAGAAAATCTTTATCCAGCTTCCCCTGGCTTTTTATACGATAAGAGTCAAAAATCAAAAATTCTTTAACACGGGGGGGCCTTGAGACAGTTGAGACTCCCATGTACAGTAAATTTTCTATTGTTCGGCAGATTCTTTCAAAGAAAAAAAATGAAATTCTGCTGTTTCCGCCGTATGCAGCGGGATTGTTCACCTGATAAGCGTAAGAGACATACGGAAAGGATAGGATAATACACAGAGGCCCCAAAATAAAACGCGGGGAGAAATTCCCCAGCAGGGGAAAACTTCCTATTATAATACATACACAGAGGAAGAAAACAGAGCGCCTGACAGACGTTTTATACATATACCGGAAAGGTCCGCTAATAAAAAAAAATGAAGCCATATATACCAGTATACCGATACTTTGAATAACTAACCCTACATTCAAAACACTTGTACCGGCGGGTACAAGGTAAAAACAGAAACCCACAATTAACACCAGCACAGAAAGAGGGAAAAAAAGATAAAAAAGACTAATTTGGATTATGTTTTTTTCTGTAAAATAATAATACAATTGAAAGCAACAGAGATATAAAAATATCCCCCCCGCAATGCCTATAGAGATGAAAAAGCCCATGTCAGAATTGTTCTGAGCGGTCATATTAAGCTGCTTGATCCAGGATAACAGGTACTTATTTTCCATCCCGTATTAATTGTCCATGAGCCATTTTCTCGGCAAGCTGCGGATTATGCACTCCTTCTCATCAAGCATCGGCACAAAAAACAAGCCCTCTTTCTTCCGTATCAGATGATGCTGGGAGTCTCCAAGTAATCAATATCAATAATAATCGATTCAAAGAGAAAATATCAAGTATAAAAGGATCTAATCAGCAGTTTTACTTTTAACCACGAAAAACGCGAAATGCGCGAAAAGAAAACAACCGCTTTGCGACACGAAGGACGCTCAATAAAGCGTGCGAAAGCACGTCTTTCCAAATTAAGGCAGCACAGCGTAAGGCCCATAAAAGTTGCGGCTTAAAATTAATGCTTTAGGCCGTAAAAAGTGGTTTCTAACCAAAACCTTCGTGTCCTTTGTTGTTAAAATTCTTCAAATTTGGGTATTTTCGCGGTACTTACAAGTAGCGTACTGTACCTTTTTCGTATCTTTTTGTGGTTGAATTTCTTAAAAGTAAAATTGTTGATTGATACCGGTTCCTCAAAACTAACATTTAACCGCTGATATCCACAAGTGTTGCAGTCTGAGATGCCGTATAAGCCGCTGTCCGTACCTTCTGGTATAGTCCCCTATACATCTTCATTTCGCCGCGAATTTCCGTCATACGGACGGAGAGCAATTCCTTGTTCCGTTCTATCCGCGCCGCCGCCTCGTTTTGCAGGGTTTCCAGGGCAGATTTAAGGCCCTTAATATCAGCCTCGTCCCCCAGCATTTGCCCTTTAAGGGTATCTACCGAAAGTTCCCTGCCGGTAGAAGGAAATACCTGCCGGCCGGATAGAGCCGGAAAAACATCATACATTTCTTCCAGAGGTTTTATAACTTTCTGAATAGAAAAGATATCCGCTACGATATTTTCTTCAAGTTCGACATGGTTTTCCAGTTCTTCCGTAGTACCCTTTTCTATCGAATCTTTCTGCTTGTCCAGAACCTCAAGATAATTCTGGAACCGCTCCCGTTGAGCCGTTAGGAGTTCTCTGAATCGTTTCAGAATAGATACCCGCTGCCGCAGTTCCTCCGGAGCAATACCGGTTTCAACATACTTTACCGAATGTTGCTCAACCGCAATCGCCATAATTCCCCCTATCCGGCAATATTAATCCCGCTTACCGGCCTTGCCGCTATATCTGCCTGGGAGGTAGTAACAATTTCGTTCCACGCATCCCTCAATTCATTCATCATATTACGGATAGCGGTAATCCGCCTTATATCATGGCTGACATTTGATTCCAAAAGCTCCCGGTTAAACCATGTATAGAGCGCAAAAAGGTTTTTGGCTATATCCCCCCCCTGTTCAAAGTCCAGCGAAACCATAAGTTCGGTAATGATTTCCTGTGTTTTAAGGATGGATTTACTTATCTGCTCGATATTAGCCGGTTCCCGCTTGACCGACTGTATACTTAAAAGATCCAAACTCCGGTCCAGATTCTTCACCGCTTCGTCGTACAACATGATAATAAGCTGCCCCTGACCGGCGGTTTTAATCTTCGTTTCCCGGTAAGCAGATAATGCGTTTGTGTATGCCAAAATACTCCCCTCCATAGTGTACAAAAACCGGCGCTTTTTAAACAGCAAACCGGATACCTATAGCTTTATTCTTTTTTATCGGTATACTATACTTGATATTAAATAAAAATAAAAGAGGATGATAAAAAATTTGACAACTATGCATGACTAACGCGGAGGTAGTAGAAATTGGGTAACTACTCAGGACTAATGCGGGGATAGCGCCGCCGCTACCGCGGCGCAATCGGCGGAACGGAGGGGCTTTTAGCCTGAAAGGGGCTTGCCCCTCAATGAGCCGGTTGGAGCGAAAGGGGCGGATCCCCTTTGTGAGGGACCCCGCGGGTCCCCAAGCACTTGAGAACACGTATAAATATCGCATAAACTTGAGTAGTTACGAAATCGGTGTGTAGGGATGTTTGTTATGTATTTCAATTCAACCGGGCCGGAAAATACCCGAAAAACCGCTGAAATTGCGGTTAAGACAGTTGTGGAACGGCATATAGGCTGTATTATCATGGCTTCTAACACAGGAGCAAGCCTGGAAACACTTATGGACGAAGCTGAAAAGGCGGGTTTTCATGGACAGCTTGTTTGTGTAACCCATGTCAACGGCTTCTGTGAAAATGGTGTGAACGAGATGAGTCCTGATATACGGGCGGGGTTTGAAGCGCGGGGGGCTAAGGTCTATACCGGAACCCATCTTTTAAGCGGCGCCGAACGCGCCCTGAGCCGTAACTTCCAGGGCGTTTACCCGGTGGAGATCATTGCCCACAGCCTGCGTATGTTTGGACAGGGAGTGAAGGTCTGTGTGGAAATTGCCGTGATGGCCCTGGACGGCGGTATTATCCCATACGGGGAACCGGTCGTAGCTATAGGTGGAACAGGCAGCGGTTTGGATACAGCGGTTATCCTGAGCCCGGCCCATGCCAGCGACATCTTCAAGACACGTATCCACGAAGTGCTGTGCAAGCCGGATTTATACTAACCGGCAGCCATTCCGCCGGGGTTCCTCCTTGTCAAGCCGGTTTCTCTCTGATAAAGTTTAATCATGAAATGTTCTCTGTATTTTGTTGCCTTACTTGCGGTTATTCTCTGGTTTACCATCTCAGGAAATGTTGCGGCGGATGATAGTGAGGGAGCGTCCGGCGAAGCAGGTAAGGATACTGGAGAAACGGCAGGCGCAGGGCAGGGTTTGCCAACGCCTGGGGCAGGCGGCATAGGGGACCCCGCCGGTTTTATCGGTTTTACTCTGGAAGAACTTTTGCGGCAGTTTGGCGCCCCCTTGTCGGTGTATGCGGTTCGAGGGCTTGAAGAATGGCAGGACGATGTGGTTTTTGTATATAACGAAGCGGATTTTTATGTATATAAGGACAGGGTCTGGCAGCTCGGCCTTAAATCGGCCTATGGCATCAAGACAGGAGACTCGCGGTCGTCTGCAATGCTGGCGATGCAGGGCCCAGTGGAGCAGTCCGCGTCGTCGTATGTTCAATGTTCCCTACAGAACAAGCCCTGGAATACTAAACTGAGAGTCAATTTTGACCGAGCCGGGCTTGTTTCGATCATTTTTGTTTACCGTTCGGATTTCTAGGAGTTTGTGGGGCTTTACCCAAAAATCGTATAAATTTGCAAACTCCGAATATGCCTGTTGATCGTGCGAATTTTTATTTTACGATTAAAAGACCTTTCTTATCATTACAGATGAAGCGTTAAGAGGGCTTGGAGCATTGAAGGGATCGTGATCGAGCAGCTTATCGCCAAGCGCTTTTACAGCCTGTTCTTTAAAAGCATTAAGTTCCATATCCTTATACTTATTTTTTATCCCATGTCTTTCGGCAAGTTCTTCCGTGTAATCGTACAGGGGATAGACCCGCATCACCGTATAGTTTTTTTCGTAATGGGTAATAAGCGGAACGATTCCAAATTCCTCCGCACGGATCTCATCTTTATCTTTTTTTATTTTTAGATAGAGCATCCCGCCAAGAAGAGTGCGGGATGGAAAGGAATTCTGCGCCGATATGAAATTTCCCAGGGAATAGACGCAGAGGCTTGATCCGCCGTCTCCGCGGGGAATCACCGCAAGTTTTTGAATTACATGCGGGTGGTGTCCGATGATCAGATCAACTTGTTTTTCGGCAAGGAAGCGCGCCGTGCGTTCCTGCTCACGGGAAGGTTCGTCCTCGTATTCACTACCCCAGTGCATAGACACAACAAGGAAGTCGCAGAGCGGGCGGATTGCGGCTATCTCCTTCTCCATAACTTCGGTATTGATAAGGGAAACGAGGTAAGGTTTATCCTTGGGAATAGGTATACCGTTGGTTCCATAGGTGTATGAGAGAAAACCAACCTTTATATTGTTTTTTTCGACTATATGCCGCCTGGTATCTCTTGCTTCCTGCGACCGGTGTATACCCAGGCAGATAATTTCAGGCCGCGCATCCCAAAAATCCAGCGTGAAGAGAATTCCCTTTTCCCCTTTATCCATAATATGATTGGTGGCATGGTTTACAACATCGAAGCCCGCGCCGATAAGAGCCTCCCCAACCTCCGGCGGGGTGTTGAACAGGGGATATCCCGAATAGCCGGTATCCCTGCCGCCGAATACCGTCTCCTGGTTTACAAAGGCTGCATCGGCCTTTTCGACCAAGGCGCGTACCGGCTCATAGTTGGAACTGAAATTGTAGACGCTATCTTCCTTGCCGTCATCCGTTTTGACGCGGGTAGGGCGTACCATCACATCATGGTAGAGATTATCCCCTACGGCAATCAGGCTGAGGTAATCCGGCGGCGGTTCGGGTTCGGGTATTAGTTCAGGTACGGCCTCGGTTAGCGGCGCTTGCGGCGGAGGTTCCGCCGTTAGGATACGATCGGGTTTTACAGAACAAGAGTAAAGTGAGAAGATTATGGACAGGATGAGCGCGGCGCCGCTATAGTTTATCCGCATAGAATTAACGCTGCCTTATAGTTTTTTCGGCAAGACCTGTTTTCATATTACCGTCTCCTCCCTACTTTCAGTATACCCTGCCGTCCCCTCCCATGCAAGAATTTTTATCAAAACGGCTGGATAAACACAAGAAAAGTCCCCTGACATTTTTTTTAAGAAGAAAAATTTAACAATGGAGAACGCATAACAGAGCGTAAGCTCTGTTACCCATTCCATTATTTGACCAATTCAAATCTGCTGCTTATTGTACTGTTAAAGCATCCCTTTTTGCTGTAATTTTTGTTCCAATTCCTGCCGCTGCCGCTCGCTTTCCTGTAACTTTTTCTCCAGTTCTTGCCGCTGCCGCTCGCTTTCCTGCCGCTGCCGTTCATTCTCACGGGCTTTCAACTCCCATTCTTTCCGCTGCATCACCAGACTTTCAAACACGTTAAAGGTTTCTGCATTATAGACCGTTTGTCCATCCGCCATTTCTCCCTCCTGTACTTCCCTATATTTATTATATACCTGTTTATATATGTAGTCCAAAATTTTTCGAATGGTTTCCGCGTCTTTCCCGTTTATCAGCCCCGCTCCGGCAGTCCTGTTGATTGTTTCATGCAGATCGTTTCGTAATTTTTTTACCTCCGCTATTAAACTTTTCCGCTTTTCGTCATTTACCGTTGTTTCAAGCGGCCTCCGCAATTTTAACAAGTAAAACGGTAACAGAATAATTAAGCCCTGCCGTTCAAGTTCTTCCGCCCTATGCTCCAGTACTTTGAATACCGGACAGGTATACCGGTAACTGCCGCCGTCTGGAAACCGCAGATCCAGCATCAATGTATCCCGCGCCGCTTGGGTGCTTTCAAGATAGATGAGCATTGTTTGGGGAAAGCAGACTGTCATAATTCCGTCCTCAACGCTTTTTGAACGTTCCCCTTCTGCCAGACCGTATCTGAACATCCGTATTGCTATGGTTTCATCGTTATGAGTTTGACATTCTATCAGGTACTTATTGTCTTCGATGACGATGAGCATGTCAGCCTGCCGTTTATCCAGGTTAGGGGCTATATACTCGGTATTGGGGTATGAGACGGCACTATTTAGGGGATGTTTCATGCCGAAAAGAGCGTTTATACTGGCAATAACCGTTTCGTTGGTAGACATCATCAGTAATTTGAAGGAACGGTCAAAGATTTCCGGTATCTCTTCTTCCATAAAGGTACTAATCCTTATCCCGCCATCTGAGGGTATTCGGCGCCTGGGGACAGGACGCCGAACTGCGCCCTGTGCAGATCCGCGTAAAGCCCCGCCTGTAAGATAAGCTCCTCGTGCCTGCCCTGCTGTCTAATGCCCTCGTCGTCAATAACCGCGATGCAGTGCGCGCTGCGTATCGTTGAAAGCCGGTGTGCAATGACAAGCGTAGTTCTGCCGCGGGATAATTCCTCCAGGGCATACTGTATCTTAAGTTCGGTAGCGGAATCGAGGGCGCTGGTAGCTTCGTCAAGAATTAAAATCGGCGGGTTTTTCAAAAAGATACGCGCAATGCTTACCCGCTGCTTCTGTCCGCCCGATAGTTTAAGCCCCCGTTCGCCCACCAGGGTATCGTAACCCTGGGGCATTTTAAGGATATCTTCATGTATCTCGGCGCGTTTTGCCGCTTCGATAATCTCCTCATCGGAAGCGCCTATGCGGCCGTAGGCAATATTCTCGCGTATGCTCCCCGCAAAAAGGAAAACATCCTGCTGTACAATGCCGATATTCCGGCGCAGCGATTCCAGGCTGATATCCCGTATATCGTGTCCGTCAATAGTGATAGAACCCTCGCGTATCTCGTAGAACCGCGGCAGAAGATGGCAGAGCGTGGTCTTGCCGCCGCCCGAAGGTCCGACCAGGGCCATAGAACTCCCCTCCGGGATGCTGAGGTTGATGCGGCGCAGCACCGTAGTATTGTTATTGTAAGAAAAACTTACATCACGGTATTCAATGTTTCCTCGGATATGGTCAAGCATCAACGCGCCGGGTCTGTCAACTATATCCGGCTTAACCCGCATGATCTCGACAAAGCGTCCGAAGCCCGCCATACCGGTTGTGTACTGTTCGACAAAATTCTGTAGGCGTCTAATAGGCTGAAGAAACGCGTTTACAAACAGGTTGCAGGTGATAAGTTCGGCAAGCGTCATCTTGCGTTGCATGATAAGAAAGCCGCCCGCGGCTATAACCACCACATTGAGAATGTGCGTAATGAATTCCATACGGCTGTGAAAGCCTGCCATTGATTTATAGTAGTTTTTCCGTGCCGATTTGTAGTTTTCATTGCCCCCCTTGAACTTATGCCTTTCGTAGGATTCGTTGGTAAACGCCTTTGCTACCCTCGCTCCTGAAATGCTCGATTCAAGATTGGCGATAATCTCCGCGGTTTTTTCCTTTACGTTACGGGAAGCCTGACTCATGTTCTTCCGTGAATATATAGTATGGAGGATCATAACCGGCACAACAACGGCGAGGACCAGGGCCATTTCCCACTGGATTAAAAAGATAAGAACGAAAGAGCCGATAAGTGTAATTATCGAAATAAAAAGGTCCTCGGGGCCGTGATGAGCTAATTCGGTAACTTCAAACAGATCCGTCGTTACCCGTGACATAATATGCCCTGTTCGGTTATTATCGTAAAAGGAAAAGGGCAGTTCCTGAAGGCGGCTAAAGAGATCGCGCCGCATATCGGCTTCGATATAGGCGCCGACCGTATGCCCCCAGTAGGTAACAAACCAGGTAAAGCCCGTCCTTAATAGGTAAAGGACGAACATAAGCGCAATAATCGTAAAGAAAAACAGGTAGAGTTCTCCGGGGAGCAGTTTTTCAATCGTATACTTGGTCATCATAGGGAAGACAAGATCTACGCCGGCAATGAGGGACGCGCAGAGCATGTCCGCCGCAAACAGTTTCCAATGCGGGCGGTAGTATCCGGCAAAAATGCGGATGGGCGGTATATCAAAATTTTTGCTTGGCATAACTATATTATAATAGTAATGTATAGAATTACTATCAAGGGTAAGAGAACGGTAACTAAAGCATCCCCTAAAAACGGATGTTTTTAGGAATTTGTTACGCTTTGCGTATAAATATTTATAAATATGAATGCGGACCGGAGGTTCGATTATACTTTACAAACTCCGAATGCTCAAAGAGCGCAGCATGCCCATTGAATAAATTTATGAAAATTTTCATATTTTAGGTATTGCCGAAAAACGTACAATTTGGTAAATTATAGCAAAGCCTTGCAATACGAGGCAAAATACATATCATATTATGCCGTCAGGCCGGTAAGGAATTTTTGATCCAGGCATGACGGTAATATAAGGAGAAAGATCACTATGGCAAAACAGTTGTTGTTCAACGAGGATGCCCGCCGCAAATTGCTTGCGGGGGTTGAGCAGATTTCCAAGGCTGTAAAGGTTACTCTTGGACCAAAAGGGCGGAATGTGCTTTTGGATAAAAAGTTCGGCGCTCCCACGGTAACTAAGGACGGCGTTTCTGTCGCGAAAGAAGTTGAACTTGCCGATCCATACGAAAACATGGGCGCTCAACTCCTCAAAGAAGTGGCCACTAAGACCAATGATGTAGCGGGTGATGGTACTACAACCGCTACCGTTCTTGCCTATTCTCTCGTTAAAGAAGGTCTTAAATCGGTTGCCGCCGGTATGACCCCTATAGAACTGAAGCGCGGGATAGATAAGGCGGTAGAAATTGCAGTTGAAGAGATTAAAAAGAATGCAAAAGAGATAAAAGATAAGGAAGAGATATCCCATGTTGCATCTGTTTCTGCAAACAATGACAGTGAAATTGGTAATACCATTGCCGATGCAATGGAAAAGGTTGGAAAAGACGGTGTTATTACCGTTGAAGAGTCCAAGACTATGGATACAACCATAGAATTTGTAGAAGGCATGCAATTTGACCGCGGTTATATTTCCGCCTACTTTGTAACCGACCGCGATACCATGACCAGCGTGTACGAGGATGCCTATATCCTTATCCACGACAAGAAGATATCTTCCATGAAGGATCTCCTGCCGCTGCTTGAGAAGGTTGCCCAGAGCGGTAAGCCCCTGCTCATCATTGCCGAAGATGTAGACAGCGAAGCGCTCTCTACCCTGATCCTGAACAGCCTCCGCGGGACCCTCAAGACCTGTGCGGTTAAGGCCCCCGGATTCGGCGACCGCCGTAAGGCCATGCTGGAAGATATAGCTATCCTTACCGGAGGTAATGTTATTACCGAAGAGTTGGGGATGAAACTTGAAAATACCGATATTTCCCAGCTTGGTAAGGCCAAGACCATTAAAATTGATAAGGACAATACCACCATCATCAACGGCGCGGGGAAACAGAAGGAGATACAGGACAGGATAGGCCAGATCAAGGTGCAGATTGAAGAAACCACCTCTGATTATGACCGCGAGAAACTTCAGGAAAGGCTGGCTAAACTTGCCGGCGGTGTCGCGGTTATCAATGTCGGTGCGGCTACCGAAGTAGAACTGAAAGAGAAGAAGCACCGTGTAGAAGACGCGCTTCACTCCACCAGGGCGGCCATTGACGAAGGTATAGTCCCCGGAGGCGGTCTTGCACTGATCCAGGCGGTTGTCGCCCTGGAAAAGGCCGATCCCGCAGGTCTTACCGATGATGAAAAGGTCGGCTACAAGATTGTTAAGCGCGCCCTGGAAGAGCCGATACGCCAGATTGTCGAGAATGCCGGTCTTGACGGCGCGGTGATTGCCGAAAAAGCCAAGGGTGAAAAGAAGGGCGTTGGTTTTGATGCCGCAAAAATGGAATGGGTTGATATGGTTAAAGCCGGTATTATCGATCCAGCCAAAGTAACCAGATTTGCACTTCAGAACGCGGCCTCCATTGCAAGCCTCCTCCTTACAACCGAATGTGCCATCACGGATATCCCAGAGAAGAAGGAAGCTGCCCCTATGCCCGGCGGCGGCATGGGTGGTATGGGCGGCATGGATTACTAAAATCGAGGGCGCCTCTAAAACCCTGTAGGGCTTTTAGAGGCGCCGCCGAAAAAATTGCTAACCGTAGAGGCTTTCCCAAAACTTCAGTTTTTGGGAAAGCTGCTTTAGATTTAAAGGAAAAAGTAGGTATCTATACGCCGGTTCGTTTTCGACTGGGTACACGTTCCGCGGAAAGGGCGCCCTTCACAAGGGCTCACATTCATAGACTGTTATTTCACTCTCATACCCGCTCTTGCTTGCCCGTTTCCCCGTCCCTACCACGCTCCGTTTTTTATTGGAATGCGCGGGTGTATTCGTCCTTTGTAAGGATCATAGGCCATATTCCCCCGCTTGCTTGTAGCGCCCTTGAACGCTCCGGTCTTCCGTATCCGGTAATCCCTGGGTTTTATCCACCAGTTTCATAGCCGGCATAAAGTAGTTCCGCAGCGGGCATCGGACCGAAGGGCAGCGGGAACGGTAGACCGCCGCCAGCGCGTCCCGCTCCTCCCGGGTGGTGAAGCGGTAGCAGCCCACATACTCCCACACAGGCGTTGTTCTTCTGCTCCACGCGGACCGTTGTTCCGCTGGCAGTTATCGTTTTTCTTGTCAGGGCGGCTGCGGGTAAACTGGACGGCCCACCGCTTGCACCACGCTATCAAATCCTTATTGATGAACTCACCGCCATTGTCGCTGTCTATGCCCAAAAGGGGAACGGGAGCGTGTCCGCAATGTCCGTCCAGCCTTCCAAAACCCGCTCCCTCAGTTCCACCCACCCGCTGTACACGTCCGTGGCGGTAAGCGTCAGGTTGTACTCCCCCGAATCGTGGTCGCCGCGGTTGCGGCGGACTAAAGTCCGACCGTGTCGGTCTCGAAAAATCCCGGTTCCCGCTCGTTGAACGGGTAGAGTGCGTCCTCACCCGCACCTGTCTGCGGAGCAGAGCGCCGGGCTTGGTCCCGCTTATCCCCCGGACGGCGGGCCGCTTCTTTTCCTCCCGCAGTTTCCGGTCGATGGCCGCGGGGCTGATTTTCAGTAAATCGGCCCGTACCGCGTCGGTTATGCCGAATTCGGGTACGGACGGATACCAGAAAGTCCATTTGCGCCCGCAGAAGGGGCGCGGTGAGCTTGCCGCAAGAAATCCCAGACTGCTTTGAGAGCCTCAATGTCCTACGGCGTGTAAACCGCCTTGCCGGTACCGCTTCGCGGTCTCATTCGTAAGCGCCTGTCTCGTCTTCATGTCTAACCCCGCTTGCAGCCTCCGCCTGAGCTAGGAGTTTGTGGGGCTTTGCCCGAAAATCGGTATAAATATTCATAAACATGAATATTTATACCTTACAAACTCCGAATACTCGAAGAGTACAGCATGCCCATTTATCGGGATTTTTTGCATGAATATGCAAAAAATCCACAAGTGCAACAGGCTGCTAGGGGATATTGCGTTCTTTCTTATAAGGGTATCTCTAAAAATGTAGGCTTTTAGAGATGCCTTTAAGTTGTTTATTGGGACGCGGAAATAAAGGAAGGAAAAGTGGTTTCTAACCAAAACCTTTGTGTACTTTGTTGTTAAAATTTTTCAAATTTGGGTATTTTCGCGGTACTTGGAAGGAGGGTGCTGTACCTTTTTCGCGCCTTTCGCGGTTGAATTTCTTAAAAGTAACATTGCTGATATGCGTTTACTTTACATGCCTAAGAAAATATGATACGGTCAATATATGAAAGAGGGAAAGGCAACCTTTGAGCGCTTAGTATCGGTAATGCCCGATCCGGCTCAAATACTCCACTTACCTGAAGCGTACCGGTATTTCTCTGGTTTTTTTATGCAATTTCAATACAAAACT